>JAPLGI010000012.1 GCA_026390245.1 Caldisericota bacterium | reverse complement strand
GGTGATCTTGGTGGCATTTTCCACGACGTGATTGTTGGTCAGCACGTAACCGTCAGAAGTAATAATGAAACCCGAGCCGAGACCCTCCTGCTGTCCAGACGAGAAGCCGAACGGGTTTTGACTGACCGACGTAATATTGATCTGGACGACGGCAGGAGAAGCGACCTTGACTGCATTCTCAATTGCTTGCTCTTCGGTCGTGACAATTGTGATGCCCGAGCCGGTCGTCCCTGGGTTTGTCGTCGACACCGTACGTGCCCATGGAAACGTGCCTGGGTTCTTCATGACGATGTAGTTGCCGGCGATGCCTCCCATGACGCTGCCGAGCAGCAATCCGATGATGAGTCCCCACACAAGGAGCACGTGGCCCGAATTTGAAGGTCGGGGTGGCTGAGGCGGGGGCAACGGAGAACCGTATGCTGGGGCGGCCGGGGAAGTCTCGGGCAACGGTGTGCCGTACCCTTGAGCATCTGGGGAAGCTTCTGGGGCGATATACCCCTCTACTGTGTTTGATGTGTCCGGATGCTCAGTTTCTTCAGCATCAGGCTTGATGAAGCCATTCTCATCGATCATATCGTACCTCCTCACCTGCAACAGGTGTACTTGCCACATACACCTGTGTATACGTAACTATGCCCGCTTTCGTAACGGAGATTGTGAGGAAATCGCCACGATATTGGGAAGTCCCTAGCGTGCCAGGGTTACCCCCCGCCCATTCCACATGAGACTGACGATATCTCCGAATTGTTTGGCATAGAGCTCTGCATGTTCAGTGTGGATGGGATACACATGCTTGGGTGCGAGCTGCTCGACGATGCGGAAGAGGTCTTCCGGCCGAGCGTGCCCCGAAGAGTGGATGTGCACAGAATCCATGTCGGCGAGCTTCAGCCACTTGGCAAGCCGTTCCTGGCTCCAGGACATCTCCTCGTTGAACGCTTCTGCGGAGGAGTGGATGTAGAGTGATCCCCGGGAAGGATGCAAGTCACACAGCTCCTGAACGTCCCAGTAGCCCAGGGAGAGGAGATACTCAGACTGGTGAGCCGTGACATCGGCTGCCCGGACGATGCGGGGACAGGATCCGTTCAGCACACCGCTCACTGCCTCCTTCTTGCCCGCGGCATCGAATGAGTCTGGATCCCAGCCCGCGAAGCGAAGGATTGTCGAACGCGCCCAGTCCTTCTCGATGTCCCTTGCGTCGTAGGTGCCACTTCCGCTGCGCTTGACATAGAGGACAACGTCGGGATCCTGCAGGTCGATGGTGGGGTAGTCTGCTTCCTGCGCCAGGCGGACGATATAGGCGTCCCGCGGAAGGATGGCCAGCTTGCGTCCTGTGGCGTGGGCGACACGCTGGAAGGTCATGAGGCGGTCCAGGTCCTTCATGCCAAAATCCGCGATGACCAGCCCGGATGCTTTCTGAACTTCCTCGAGAGCCTTGGCCTCTACATCTTCCTCGGACCAGAGCTTGAAGCGGCGGGCGAACGCCGGTTCCGTGGCGGCGAAGGCGTCATCTCCGCGCAGGTTGGTACCCTCAATGAGGAGGGCATCAGGATGGACTGTGGCGAGCTTCTCGATGGTTTCTGCGGTCAGATGGCCCATGCGGCCGTGAAACCGGAGGTCGCCGGTGTACACGAGACTTCCTCCATCGTGCTCGATGAGATAGGCACACGCGCCGGGAATGCTGTGGTCCACCGGGAAGGGTGTCACCCTGCAGTCGGGAAACTGCTTGGGTTCGGTCAGGTCGACAAGGTCCCGCTGGCTGTGCTTGTTGGCGCCAAGGTTGGGACGGAGGATGAAGTCAGTCACGCCGTTCTCAGGGCCGGAACTGTACTGCGTCTCCTCCACAGCCCGGAGGACGGCAGCCGTGACCGGCGTGGCATAGAGAGGTATGGTCTCATCCAGAAACGAGATCGAACCCGTATGGTCGACGTGAGAATGGGTGATGAAGCATGCGTCGATGTGGCCGGGATTCTTCAGTCGGCCAGCCAGTTCGGGCTGCATCCCCTGGAGGAGCAGCGTGAGGTCGGAACGATAGAAGTTCAGCTTTGGCAGCAGGCCCGTCGTCAGGTAGTCGGTGAGGCCGGCCGAGGTGCGAGGAGTAAGGAATTCCTCGAAATATGCCCCCATAGTGGCGTAGTTGAGCCCGAAATCGAACAGCAGGCGGGTGGATTCGGGAGCAGACCCCATCTCAAACAGAAGCTTGGTGCCGCCAATAGTGGCAGCGCCGTCCAGCATTGTAAACTGTGCCATGAATTCAGCCCTCCTGCCGTGCCTAGTGCTGTTCCGCCTCCGATGAAGCAGGCGTGATGGCAGCGAACGTGCTAAGCTGCTGCAGCCGTTCCAGAAGGACATAGTCCGTCAGGTCGATGCCAAGGGGCGTGACGCTGACGTATCCGCTTGCCACGGCAGTCACGTCGGTGTCTTCCTGGGGAATTGGAGGGATATCGCCCCCTATCCAGTAGATCGGTGCGCCAAACTGGTCGACGCTGGGAGTGACGCGATGGGCATAGCGGCGGCGGCCCTGGCGAACGACGCGGATGCCTCTGACCTTGGAGGCTGGACAGTTGGGCGCGTTGACATTGAGGAACAGACTGCCGTTGAGGGAGTTGCTGAAGCTCTTCGTGAGGTGCTGGTTGATTCCGATGAGATCCGGCAGGAGAGAGAACATCTTCTGCAGGAACCAGACGATCGGGCTGAAGTCAAACCCCAAGCTTCCTACCGGGGGGAAGGCGGTCGAGAATGCCACACTGGGATAACCCGACACAAACGCCTCATAGGCGCCAGATACCGTTCCAGAATATGGCAGGTCGTCTCCCAGATTGTCGCCATGGTTGATGCCGGAGAAGACGATGTCGACCTTCTGTTTCACCAGCGTGTCGAGGCCCAGCATCATGCAGTCGACCGGAGTCCCCGAGACAGTCCACGCACTTACGCCGGGGCGGACATAGTTCTCGACCCTGGTGGCCCGCAGAGGCTTGTGCATGGTGAGGGAATGCCCCACAGCGCTCTGGGGAGAGGCGGGTGCGACGACCGAAACGGTGTGTTCGGCCGGAATAGCGGCGACGAGAGCCTGGATCCCCTGTGCCCATAGCCCGTCGTCATTGGTGACCAGAATGTGCATGTGTTCCTCCTCAGCCCCCGTACTCTGCAGTGGCCCGTCCTCGCCGACTGGCCATCCAGGCAACCACGACGCCAAACAGGAATCCCCCTACATGTGCCCACACGGCGACTCCCTGAGCGGCGCCAAATGTTCCTTCGAACAGCTGCATCACGAACCAGACGCCGAGGAAGACCCAGGCAGGCAGACGTATTGACGTAATGAAGATGAAGAAGACCAGGGTCTGGACCTTGGCCCTTGGATACAGGAAGAAGTACGCTCCCATGACAGCGGCGATGGCGCCGCTCGCCCCGATGGTGGGGACCTCGGAGGACGGTCCGGAAAGCAGATGGACCATGGCGGCTACTACGCCTCCTGCAAGGTAGAACAACAGGTACTTGCCGTGGCCGAGATAGTCCTCGATGTTGTTGCCGAAGATCCACAGGAAGAGCATGTTGCCGAGGATGTGGCTCCAGCTGCCGTGGACGAACATCGATGTCAGGGCCGTCAGGAAATATGGGGCCACCGCCCACGACGGAGCCTCATAGGATCCTGTCAGGACGCCGGGTACGAAGCCGAATTGGTAGTAGAAATGGGTCAGAGCCGAACCTCCGACAAGGGAGACCTCCCACAGCCACACGAGACCGTTGGCGAGGATCAGCAGGAAGGTAACCAGCGGAAAGGTGCGGGATGGCGTGTCGTCGCGGATGGGAAGCATGAGCTTACCCTATGCTGGCGCCGTCCAGGGCGTGAAAGCAGGTGCAGTCTTCGTCTGGGCCAGGGATCTGTGGGACCATGTTCTCAATGATAATGACAAGATTCCTGAGGTTGGCCGTGAATGCCTTGATCACCGCCTCGTTGCTCACAGGTTCGACAGTACCCTCAGCAACCAGCCCGGCGTCATAGTCCGTGATGACGGAGATGTTGCAGTAGCACATGGCTTGCTCGCGGGCCAGGGCTGCCTCGGGGTATTGTGTCATGTTGACGGTATGCCAGCCCATGCGCGTGAACCAGCTGCTCTCGGCTTTCGTGGAAAACCGGGGTCCCTCGATGACGACGCAGGTGCCGCCATCGTGCACAGGCAAGCCGAGGCCCCTGATGGTCGCAACCGCAATTCTGTTGAGGACAGGGCAATATGGGTCAGCCGTAGAGACATGGGTGACGACGGGACCGTTGTAGAACGTCGTGTCGCCACGGCGCGTCCGGTCGACGAACTGGTCGGTGACCACAAGGTCGCCCACCCTGATGTCCGGCTGCAGCGAGCCAACGGCGGTGGGAGCGATGATGTGGCGGACGCCGAGAGACTTGAGAGCCCAGATGTTGGCACGGTAGTTGATCATATGGGGAGGCAGCTGGTGGTGCTTGCCGTGGCGGGGAAGGAATGCAACCTTGCGGCCCGCAATCTCACCAAGCGACATCAGATCAGAGGGTTCTCCATAGGGTGTCTCAACCTTGATGTCCTGTGCGTTGTCCAGCAGTGAATAAAACCCGGAACCGCCAATGATTCCGATTTCAGCACGTTGCTCCATGTATATCTCCTTTGTGTTGCACAGCAAAGCTGCGCATCGTTGCCTGCCTAAGGAGTATACCAGCAAACAGCGATGGTCAAAGCCGGCGGACGTTCTTTTGGCGTGACAGCAGCGTGAGGATAATGGCGATGGCTACACTCGCTCCGAGGGCGATGAAGAAGTAGTTCATGAAGTACTCCTCGGGGAACAGGCGGATGAGCCCGGAATCCTCCGGGAGCAGCCAGAAATCGTTCGCAAAAGCGAGTCTGTGGAAAGCAATGAACAATGCATCAAACCCTGCGGTGACCGAGGTTGTCCCAAGGACGGCAATGAGGGCGAGGACGGTGATGCCGGCAGCGCGAACAACCCGGCGAATGTCACGCCCCTTCTTACGGAGAACGACAATGAGGACAACCGTCAGGAGACACGAGGCGACTGTTTTCAGATAGACAATCTGGAAGATCGTCTGGACGTCACTCATGTGAGCAATCTCCAGAGGCGAGTAGAAGCCATCATTCGGCAGCGGTCTGCGGAGAGCAAGGTACTTGAGCAGGTCGAGCACGCGACGGACGGCTTCAGCCACACTGAAGCGGGGTGTGGCTCCGCCTGTTGTGCCGACCATGGCAAGCAGGAGTCTCTGGAGCGGCACGAAGTTGACCAGAAGAGAGAACGGCGTCAACAGCACCGCCGCGACCATAGCGACAGTAGCGAGAAGGATCAGCGCTGACACCGGCTAGTCGAACAGGCCAAGTGAACAGGAACGGACCCGTATGCGCAGCAGGTCGCAAGCCTTGCCCACGATTTTGGGGTCAACGTTCAGGTCGCGGGCAATAGCCAGAGCCTTGCCACAATCGATGAATCCGTCCGTCGCTGCCTTGAGGAGCTCATCGCGGACCTTCTGTGTGATTTCTTCCATGGGAACCTCCCGGATCCTGAGTCTTCTGGCTGCACATGTTGTTGATACAGTGTGTCATGAGGGGGTGCATTTTCAAGTGGAGCGCAGGAGCGGAAGAAGCTTGAGAACCTCTGCCTCAATCGTCTCGATGAACCGGGCATCCTCCACAGACCCTGACACTAGAGTCACGCGGGGGTTCCAATCCCTCAGGATGGCAAGAAGGGCTGCTTCTTCAGGCGCAGTGCAGCCAGGGAACCTGTTCACGACAAGCAGGTCCGCCCGGGCAGCCATCATACTCATGTTGATTTTGGCGCTTGGCGGCAAGGGACAGCATAGGACATACATGGAACGCGACTTGTCAGGCACCGATGAGCAGTTGCCTTCGATAAGGACGCGCGTGTTCACGGGCCACTGTTGAATCGTCATGGCCACTGCATCTTCTGTTTCCTGGTAGGGTCCGTCGAGCAGGATAATGTCGCGCAATGGGTGGAGCCGATGAGAGCGCCCCGCTTGGCGCAGGCGTCCCGTATCACCCCCTTCCGGGGGCAGCGTTCCTGCGGCAAGTGAGCGGGTTGCGAGATGCAGACTGTGGCGTGAAAGCTTCATATAGGTGTCAAATGGAAGGTCCCGCACAAGCGATCGGCAGACGGTGGTCTTGCCCGAGTGACCGGAGGCCGAGTGGACGACAAGTATCGAGCGGGCATCAGAGGGCGCACAGGTCGGCTTCCCGGGCTGCTCAAGCGTACCTTGTGCGCCTGTTTCGATATGGTGTTGCATTGGTGCCTCCAAGGTCCGGCTGTTGGTATTTCCGAGGATCCTGGCTCTCACTCCACGAATTGCTTTTTGTCCGGATGCTTACATACTACTCAATTAGAGCACTGTTGGGAGTGCGGTTGCTCGTGCATGTCCGCGGGCTTGTTGGAAGCGGGCCATGAACAGGGACAGAACCAGGAGGTTGTCCGATGGAACGAAAGGTCCTGGTAGTTGACGACGACATCGAAAGCCTGCGCCTATATGGAGAAATGCTCCGAAGAGCTGGCTATGCTGCCGTCACCGCGAGTACGGGCTGGGAAGGCATCGACCTGGCTGTCAAGGAGCACCCTGGGCTGATTCTGCTGGACCTCCGGCTCCCGGACATCACGGGTCTGACCGTTCTCGAGACTCTGCGCACAGCTCTGTCGACAAGGAACATCCCGATCATCGTCGTGTCCGCCATCAGCAAGGACGACGACGTCATGAAGGCGATGCAGATGGGAGCGTTTGACTACGTCGTCAAACCCATTACCTACGATGACATGATTCGCAGGGTAGAACTGGTCTTCTTCTCCCACGAGCGCCAGGGAGAAGGTGACCAGTCGCCGGTCTTGATCGTCGAGGACAGTACAATCGACGGAGCATCGCTGTCAGAGCAGCTGACCAGCTGGGGATACCAAGTTACTTGGGTGCAGACGGGCAGGGAAGGCATCGCACAGGCTGCCACCGGAAACTTCGACGTCATTCTGATGGACGGACTTCTGCCCGACATCAACGGGTTCGAAGTGGTGAAGGAAATCCGGGCGACCGAGCGGCTGGGAACGACGCCTGTCATCATGCTGACAGTGCTTTCGGGGCTCGTGGACAAGCTCAAGGGGTTTGAGAGTGGTGTCGACGAGTTTCTCAACAAGCCTGTATCGTGGGAGGAACTGCGTGTGCGCATACGTTCGCTGACGCGGTTGCGGGGGATGGCCAAGCAGCGGTTTGCGCTGTCGGAGGTCGTTGGAGTCATCACGAACGCCATCGAATTGGCGGAGGCCACCGAGCCACGCCACAATCAGAAGGTCGCAAGCATCAGTGTCATTCTGGGCAAAAGGTTGGGAGTCCAGGGACACGGGTTGTGGGTCCTGGAGATGGCCGGCTCGCTGCACGATGTTGGCAAGCTGGTGGTCCGGAGAGAAGTCCTCTTCAAGCCGGGCAAGCTTGATCCTTCTGAGTGGGCCGAGATCCAGCGGCACAGCGAGTACGGGGAGAGAATCATCAGGCCCATACACGGATTCGACGAGATAGCCGACATCGTTCGGCATCATCACGAAAAGGCGGACGGCTCCGGGTATCCCGACCATCTGAAAGGAGATCAGGTGTCTCTGCTCGTACGCATCGTCGGTGTATCTGACAGCTTTGAGGCGTTGACGAGTGATCGCCCATACCGTCCTGCATTTCCACGCGATCAGGCTCTTGAGATCCTTCACAGGGAGATGGACGAGGGACACTGGGATCCACAGGTCATCGCCGCGCTGTCGTCTTCTCTCGACGAACTCGACAATCTGTAATTTGCCCTTGCTGGGCGGGAAAGGAAGGTCGTTTCGTGAACGTTGAAGTCCAGGCAATTCTGTTTCCGTACGACGGGTTGAGAACGGCGGCAGTCATCAAGGAATTCGAGAGTGCGCTTGAAGCAGCCGGTGTACGGTGTGTCGTCGGCAACATGGCCGTGAGCTGCTACGGTGAAATGGACACGGTCCTGACCAACATCAGCAAGGCGTATCAGGCTATTGCAGCTGTCGACAGGCTCAGCATCTCCCTCATCATTGCCAATGACATGCCCCAGATAGGACGGAAGACCTGAGCGGGATAGTCTTCAACTGCGTTCCCAGCCGAACCCTTGTCGTGTCTGTCACGGGACGGGAGTGTGCACTGCATTGTAGCCACTGCGGTGGACATTACCTGCAGCATATGGTTCCGGTGGCCGCGGCCCGCCAGGCGCTTGAATCTGGAAAGTACCGAAGCATACTGCTGTCTGGCGGAAGCGATGTCCGTGGGCGCCTGCCCCTGACGGAGCACCTGGCCTTCATCACCTGGGTTCATGAACAGGGAATACGTATCAACGCTCACGTCGGCCTGCAGTCGGACGAGGACATTCGGGTGTTATCCCCCCTGTTCGACAAAGTGTCTCTCGACTACACGTGGGACGCTGCAACCATCCGCGAGGTCTATCATCTGCAACAGTCCGGTGCCGACTACCTTCATGCAGTTCGTGGCTGGACGGATGCGTTTTGGGCTGCGAACCCTCCGGAGGAGCTGGCGTCCGCGAAGCAGCGGGTCAACCTCCACCTTACGGTTGGCCTCAAGGGCGGTGTCGTCGTCGGAGAGTATGCGGCGATCGATTCGCTCGTGGCGTTTCAGCCGGCGTCACTGATCTTTCTGGTTCTCATTCCCACAGAGGGAACGGCTTACGCGGAACTCCCTCTCGTCCCCATCGATGCCGTGGAGTCGGTGTTTGCCTATGCAAGGCTGAAGCTGCCGTCCACCGACCTCGTGCTGGGCTGCATGCACCCCAGAGTGGGCGGCTATGGTGAACAGCTGGCCCATCTGGCGGGGAAGTACCAATTCCGGGGTGTTGTCGGCGAAAAGTTCAGGATGCAGGACGTGGAACAGGTGGAGGAGTGCTGTGTCTTCTACCGGTAAGCCCGCTGTCGGTCTTTGCTCTGAGATGGAGTGAGCATGGTTCGGGCAAGTATCGGTACATTGACTGTCCTGGGCCTGCGCGACATCCGCATGGATGCCGCGCCCACAACGGCGTATCTCATGATCGGCGGACGGTGCGCCAGTGACTGTGCGTACTGCGGTCAAGGCCGGAACGTTGTCGGCGACCACAGTCGGCTTTCGCGCATTAGTTGGCCAGAGGTTGATGAAGATCAGCTGATCGCGGCCTTTGCTGCTCACCCCGGAGCATTTCAGAGAGTGTGTTTTCAGACGACAGCCTCACGCGGAGTGTTCAGGCAGCTGCTGTCTCTCGTGCCGCGGATCAGCCAGGCAAGCGGACTGCCTGTCTCTGTGTCGTACAGAGTGACAAGGGATGAGGAGGCAGAGCAGTTGCTTGATGCCGGCGTGGAGCGCATTGGCATCGCCATCGACTGTTGCTCTGAACGACTGTATCCCACTATTCGAGGTGGAACCCTGGCGGATGCAGAGTCGCTGGTGGGGAGCCTGTCGGAGAGGTACCCCGGCCGCATAACGACGCACTTGATCATAGGGCTCGGAGAGGACGAGATGGAAGCCGCCGAGCTGATGCTCGAGATGCGTCACGCTGGCGTGCTTGTGTCCTTGTTCGCGTTCACCCCCGTCCAGGGGACACAGATGGAACATGCGAGCCCGCCGCTGCTGCTTGCATATCGCAAGCTTCAGTTCCTGCTGGGGCTGCTGGACCAGGAGGATGAGGAATGCTTCCATGTTGCGTATGATGCCACGAACCGTATTTACAGCTTTGGTCTCAGCGAAGCCCGGATGCGTTCATTTCTGAAGAGGCACTTCGTGTTTGTGACGCATGGATGCCTCGGATGCAACAGGCCGTTCTATACAGAGGTCCCTGGCGGCACCATGTTCAACTTCCCAAGCATGCCTTCGGAAAAGGCACGAGGAGTGATTGACCAGTTCATCCGAGATTTGAAGGCTGATGGCTTTGAGTTTGCAGAGAGACAGAACAGCGAGGGCTGAAGCAGTTTCACCGGAGGCATGTTGCACTGCGTCGACGGGGAGAAGAACCAGAATACATCGGACTGACCATCGATGACTGCCGTCCTCGCCACCGGCCTTCTCCTGCGAATTCAGAATCCCGAGGATCCTCAGCAGATCTTCCTGATTGAAGTAGCTGATCTCAATGACGCCCCTGTTGACCCGCCCGCGTATGCTGACGCGTGTGGCCAGCAGTTTCTGCATGGTCTCCTGGATGTTGCGCAGTGCCTCATCATGCACGACCTCCGCGCGGAGTTTCTTCATCAGCAGTCGTCGCACAAGCGCCTCGGTCTGACGGACCGACAGCTGTTTACTGACCACTTGCGCCAATGCCGAGCTAAGTTGTCTCTCGTCTTTGAGCGACAAAAGTGCGCGGGCATGCCCGGAGCTGATGGCACCGTTGTCTAGGGCGACGCGTGCAGTTTCCGGAAGGTCCAGAAGGCGGATGAGGTTGGCAACCGTGCTCCTGTCCTTGCCGAGGCGCTGTGCGAGTTCTTCCTGGGTTGTCCCGAACTTGGCAAGGTAATCGCTGAAGGAAGTGGCGACTTCGATTGGGGATAAGTCCTCGCGTTCCAGGTTCTCCGAGAGCGCGATCTCCATGGTCGTCCGGTCATCGAGTTCGCGGACTGTCACAGGAATCTGTTCCAGGCCCACTTGAACAGCAGCCTGGAATCGGCGTTCTCCAGCGACAATCTCGAACCGACCATCCCGTGGGCGCACGATGATGGGCTCGAGTATGCCGTGCTTGCGGATACTCTCTCCCAGCGTTGCAAGCGCTGTCTCATCGAACCGGCGGCGCGGCTGCAGCGGCGAAGGGATGATCTGGTCAAGCCGAAGCATGCGGACCTCGGTGCCGTCCGCCGACAATGATTGTGTCTGTTCGCTGGCGAAGAGAGCGTCGAGCCCCCGCCCAAGACGCTTACTGTTGTTCACGGGATTCTACCTCCTTGGCGAGCTGCCGGTACGCTTCGGCACCGGTGGAAAGCGTATCATATTCCAGAATGGTCTTGCCGTAGCTGGGAGCTTCACTCATGCGAATACTCCTGGGGATGACAGCCGTGAAAACGGTTTCTCCAAAGTGCTTGACGAGCTCATCCTTGACTTGTGCAGACAGAATCGTCCGCTTGTCGAACATCGTCACCAGGATGCCCAGCAGAGCCAGGTTCGGGTTCAGGCGCTGCTTGACCAGGCTGATGGTCCGCAGCAGGTTTGTCAGCCCTTCCAGCGCATAATACTCGCTCTGAATAGGTACAATGACTTCGTGGGCCGCCGTCAACGTGTTGAGCGTCAGAAGCCCAAGCGACGGCGGGCTGTCGATAATAATGTAGTCCCATGAACCTTCCAGGCTGGCCAGGCAGTTCTGAAGGACATACTCGCGGTGATCCATGCCGGCGAGTTCCAGTTCCGCACCTGCCAGATTGATCGACGAAGGGACCAAGGAGAGGTTGTGCTCGTGGCTGGACCGGATGGCATTTTCAAGAGGGTCTCCGGACAGCAGACACGTGTAGATGTTGGATGTGAGTTCGGCTGCGTTGAACCCGAGGCCTGTGGTCGCATTGGCCTGTGGATCAAAGTCCACAAGCAGGACATGATGATTGAGCTCGGCAAGAGATGCGGCGAGTGACAATGCGGTGGTCGTCTTGCCTACACCACCTTTCTGATTGGCAATGGCGATGATTCTCACGAGCCGTTCCTCCTGGACGACCGGCCGCCGGGGGCTGGAGTCACTTGCAGTATGACAAGCTTGGAATTGCGTTCAACACCCGGCAGTGCATAGTCGAGAACGGTGGCTGTGCAGTGGACGCGATGCAGCGTGGCTGCAAACGGAGGATCCTGAAGTTCCGCGAGGTCCCGCTCCCCCTTCCACAACACCAGTCTGCCGTTGCTCGCAAGGAGAGGAAGAGCGTACTGGAGGATGGTCGCAATGTGAGCGACGCCTCTCGCGGTAATCATGTCGAAGGCTCGTTCAGGCAGGGCGTTGGTCCGGTCTTCGACGCGCGCATGGACAACGCGTCCCCTGGGAAGAGGCACACTGTGGACCAGTGTCTGGAGGAAGCGGGCCTTCTTGCCGATCGACTCAGACATCGTGACTGCCGTGGTTGGCCAAGCGAGTGCAAGCGGAACAGCCGGGAAGCCACCCCCCGTTCCAATGTCGAGCAGTGAGCGTGGTGATTCAAGCTCCACCAGCAGTGGCGCGAGCGAGTCCCGGACGTGAGTGGTCAGGACATGCCCAGGATCTGCGTCAGACGTCAGGTTCATGACTTCGTTGGCCTTGGCGAGCTGTACAAGAAACGACGTGAGTCCGGTACAGAAGGCGTCGCTGACTATTGCCCTCCTCTCCCCGGCAGGCAGCAGTGCAGAGAAGTCATCCATCGACTGTCGTACCAGTGGAAGCAGTTGAGCAACATTGGTCTTTTCACCACTATCCATCAAATTTCTCCAGTGAGTGTTCCACGTGGAACAATTCGTCGGTCACAGCCATTTTGCCAGGACGCCCTTGATGATGCCGACCGACGCGAGAAAGACAATAGTGCACGCCCCCAAAACACCCAGTGAGATGCAGGCGATAGCCAGCGGCTTCTTCATGCGCATGATCTCGGCGATGAGACAACCGGTATAGGCGCCAGTTCCCGGGAGGGGGATGGCTACGAACAGTGCGAGGCCGACAAAAAGCCCATACCGTGCGAGTGTCGACTTGCTGCGCACGGCGAGGCGCGACCGGTACCGCTGGAACCATTTCCACTTCGACATGATAGCGAGAGCGGGCTTCTCCAGGAGATAGAACAGCGGCGCGATGCACAGATTGGCAAGCGTTGCGGCGAGCAGCGCCTCCCACACGGGCATCCCAAGTACACCGATGGCATACGGCAGAGCGCCGCGAACCTCGACGCCCGGGATCATGGTGATGAGAAAGATATGGAGAATGTTCTGCATGAGGTTGGACACTCTCTCAGTATACTGGAGGCATACGAGGATGCAACGCGGACGTTGCAAAAAGCTGCGCACGACAGTACAATGAACATGTACTGCAGGCTGTGGAACTGGGGGTCAAGGATGCTTGAAGGGAAATTTGGCAACTGCCAGGTGGACGAAGTCCTCCAGACGATTGTGCAGGGCAAGGGGACGGGTTGCCTCAATCTTGAGGGCACATCGATCTTCGGAGGGCGCGTCAAGGCGACATTCTACATCGAGGACTCGCGAATGGTTCATGTCGACATAGGTGCTGGGACAGCTTACAGTTCGCTTGTGGACCTGTTCAGCCTTAGAGAGGGGAGTTTCTCTTTTGCGAGTGGCGAGATGGCAACGACCAGGGACCAGTCCATTCCGATTGCGGACATCGTCCTTCAGGTGACAGCGGCTCTCGACGAGTGGAATTCGATGCGCCAGAAGCTTGGTTCACTTGATGTGGTCTATGCTCTGAGTGCAGAGGGCGCCGGCAGGGACCTGACGCTCACCAGGGAGCAGTGGCAGGTGATGGTCAGCCTGGATGGCAAGACGTCGATGCGTGAGATCGCAAGAAAGACAGGCAAGGGAAGTGTTGCAGTGTCCAAAGCGCTCTACGGATTCATGGAGGCAGGGCTCGCCGTCGAAGTGGAAGCTCCATCCTCCACTCGGGATGCGGAACCGACACCACCACAGCACCGCAGTTTTCTCGGCCTCTGGAGCCGGAAGTAGGACACGGAGATGCCGGGACTTCGAGAAGGTCTGTTCTTTGACGACGTCATGCTCCTGCCCCGCCGAAGCGAGGTGACTGCCTCCGACGTCAGCCTCGAGTCGAGGCTTTCGATCAACGTCGTTTTGCGTTCGCCCTTTATCACCTCGGCGCGTCAGCCTGCGGCTGACTATCGCCTGGCTTCAACTGTCGCGCGCGCGGGCGGCATTGGCTTCATCCCTCTGTCTGGCGCCGTTGAGGATCAGGCACATGAGGTACGCAAGGTCAAGGAACTCATGTGCAAGGAGGACGGCGCGGCGTGTGATCCGAAGGGTCGGCCGGTGGTTGGAGCCCTTGTCGATCTCGAACGGGAGGACATCCTGGAATATATAGGCTCGCTTGCTGAGGTCTGGACAGACATCATCATCGTGGATGTCCCGCATGCCGACCGTACCACCATTCTTCGGCAGATCCAGGCGGTGAAGGCAGAATTTGACTGGCTGCCGCTCATGGTTGGCAACGTTCAGACGCGCGCCGGAGCCAAGGATGTCATTGATGCCGGTGCGGACATTGTCGTCGTCGGCAGCGGGTTCAGTTCTTTCGCGGAGGCCACGGAGCTGTCGGGCGTCGGAGTTCCCGAACTGTCCGCCCTGATGGAAGTCGAAGACGTCGCGTCCCTGTACGGAAGGCCGATCGTCTGCAACATGGGGGTGCGGTCTGCCGCAAGCGTAGTCAAGGCCCTTGCCGCAGGGGCATCAGCTGTCGTCCTCAACACCCTGATGCCGGACACTGCTTCCCAGGTCATGGCGAAGGTTGCGGCACAGGTGCGCGAGAGTCTCAGCTACGTTGGAGCGCGTTCGATTGCGGAGTTGCGGGAGAAGGCCGAATTCATCCGGATTCGTCCACCGTACCCCGTCTGACCCTGATTTGTTCTGGAAGACATCGAACGCCCTGATGCTTGCATCAGGGCGTCTTCATGATCGACACTGGAGTGGCCGGTCGATCGGTCAGCGCTCCTTGACGACCTGGAGGTACCTGGCTGTCTTGTCGATGATTCCCTGCAGATCCGCGCCGTGGTCGCGCATGAACACCATGTAGTCCACGCACTCGCGCGTCATGACCTCTCCCGGGACCGTGATGGGGATACCGGGAGGATAGGGGGTCACGAGCTCTGCTATGATGCGCCCGACCGAATCCTCCATGCGGACGCGCTCTCTCTTGGCATAGTAGGCCTCGAACGGGAACAGAACCATCTCGGGAATGTCAGGGATGGGTGGTGGAGGAGTCATGGTCGAACTCCTGCCATGGCGTTTGCGAGAAATGTCCTCCAGAGCCTGGATGAGGATCTCTACTGACTCTTTGGGCGTTCCAATCGTGATGAATGCGAGGATGTTCTCCAGATCAGACAGCTCAATCTCGACATTGTAATCCTTGTTGAGAATGTCTTCTACCTGGAATCCCGTCAGTCCAAGCCTCGACACATGGACGGTCAGCTTCGTGAGGTCCACGTCATAGACCGCCTCGGTGTGAGAGCGCTCTCTGCCGGGAGCAAAGAGTCCCTCAATCTTGTTGATGCGCCCGCGAGCATTCTCGGCGAGGTCGATTGCCCGCTGAAGGAGGTCGTACCCGTTTGTCGCCATCTGCATACGGGCGACGTCGAGAGCTGTCATGAGGATGTACGAGGGCGACGAGCTCTCCAGCATGGTGAGCGTGGTTCTTACCAACTCCTTGTCCACGCGACGTGAGCCCAGGTGCAGCATGGATGTCTGAGTAAGGCCGGAGAGCGTTTTGTGCGTGCTCTGTACTACCATGTCAGCGCCCGCATCAACAGCGCTTTTGGGGAGGCCGGGGTGAAAGTGGAAGTGCGATCCGTGTGCCTCGTCGACCAGGATACGGCGGCCCATGGCGTGCGCTTTCTGAACGTAGTAGTCGATGTCCGAACTGATGCCGAAGTAGTTTGGATTGGTTACGAAGACAGTCTTGGCTTCAGGGTGGTCGCGGAGCACGCGCGCGAACGTCTTCTTGGATGGGAATGTCTGAAATTGCAGCAGACGGTCTTCTTCAGCCTCAAGGTAGATAGGGCGCAATTCGTTGAGAATGAGCGCCCCGTACATGGAACGGTGAGAATTGCGCTGTACGATGACACGGTCATAGGGGTCGCAGGTCGACAGGATCATTGCCTGGTTTCCGACCGTCGAACCGTTGACCAGAAAGAATGACTCGATGGCGCCATATGCTTCGGCAGCGAGTTCCTGTGCCTCCTTGACCACACCGATGGGGCGATGGAGGTAGTCGAGCCCTTCAACCTCCGTCAGGTCAGAAAGGAAGACATTCTCTCCCCAGAACTCCCTGAGGCGGGGATGGATGCCCTGGCCAGCCATGTGCCCCGGCATGTGGAGGCCGGCGCGGTGCTTGCCAATGTATGACTGAACGGCATCAAAAAAAGGGGTACGATTCTGGTCTCTCATGGAAGAGAGTGTACCGGCAGGCCCTCTGCTGTCAACGTACGAGGGTGAATTCTGAGGTCCGGCGCCACGTCGCTCAGAAGGTCTGTCCGGGTTCCAGGACTATGCAGTGAGCGCTTGTTGAGGTCTCAACCTTGTGCTTGAATGCCTGCGCGTCGGCAGCGATGACAGGGAAGGTGCCATAGTGTATGGGGATCACCGTGTGTGGTGCAAGCATCCTGACAGCTTCTACGGCATCGTCGATGCCCATCGTGAAATTGCCGCCGATAGGGAGAAGCGCAATGTCCACCGGGTGCAGGCGGCCTATAAGCTCCATGTCGAGAAAGACACCGGTGTCGCCTGCGTGGTAGGTCGTCCGCTGTCCCGTCTTGATTACGAAGCCACAGGGATTTCCTGTGTAGATGAGGTGGCCGTTCTCTGTGACGGACGAGCCGTGCAGAGCCTGAGTCAGGAAGAGTTCACCAAACGGAAAAGTGTGGTTGCCACCGATATGCATGGGATGCACGTTTGGCACTCCTCTGTCAGCAAGGTAGGTGATGAGTTCCGCAGGACCGATGACGGTCGCTCCGGTGCGTTTGGCAATGGAGATGGTATCTCCGAGGTGGTCGGAGTGACCATGCGTCACCAGGATGTAGGCAGGATGGACGTCGTCGGGACCGAGAGACGCGCTAGGGTTGCCCGAGAGGAATGGGTCGATAAGGATGTCTCCAACCTCCGTGGCGATCAGGAAAGCCGAATGGCCAAGAAAAGTAAGCTGCTCATGTGTCATGGTTGTTCATACCTCCACCTGAGTCTATCCAGCAGAGGATGCCGGTCAAGCGTGGGCTGATGTTTCACGGTAAGGCTTGCAATTGCATGGAGTGTGGTAAGATGTGTCAAGTACTTCGCTTTGCGATAGTTCGCGCGCTGCCGGCACCCGCATCGGGGAATCGCAGTTGCGCTGGTGGAAGAAGACGTGACCAACAGAGTAACAGTCAGCGTTCCTGCAACCACTGCCAACCTGGGACCAGGGTTTGACGCGTTTGGGTTAGCCCTCGAGATGCGCAGTACCTATGTCGTCGAGGCACTCTCTCCCAAGGAGAAGTGGAACGTCCACTTCGAAGGCATGGGCGCGGACGTCCTCAACGAGAAGGGCTTCAAGTTTGTCAGCGAGGTCATGGAGTACTATGAGCGTGCCGAGTCGGTGCATCTGCCGCCACTGCGTATTGACGTTCATACTGGCATTCCTCTGACGCGTGGCCTGGGATCCAGTGCCAGTGCCATTGTAGGACTTCTGTCATGCTTCGAGCTTCTGATGAACGATGAGTTCGATACCGGCAAGGTCCTCAAGTACGCCATCGGCATCGAAGGGCACCCCGACAATGTCACCGCATCACTGATCGGGGGGTTTACGATTGCTGCCAGCGACAGGAGCGACGTGGCCTATATGAAGGTCGTCCCCCAGAACCTCAAGGTCATCGTCACGGTCCCTTCCAGCTTCCTGTCGACAAAGAAGGCCCGGGCGTGCCTTCCTGACACGTACTCGCGCAGAGATGCCGTCTTCAATATCAGTCGAGCCTCCATGCTGTCTGCGTGCATCTTCAGCGGCAATTACGACCTGCTTTCGTTTGCGCTTCATGACCGTCTCCACGAGCGCTACCGTGAGAAGCTTGTCACTGGATTCCGTGAGGTCTCGCGCGCTGCTGACCACGCAGGGGCCTATGGCAGCTTCCTGTCGGGAGCCGGCCCCAGCATCGCTGCTCTCGCCGATCCCGCCAAGGCGGAGAAGGTTGGCAAGGCGATGCAGAAGGCAATGATCGAACTGGATGCACAGGCAGAAACACTGGTCCTTGGCATTTCTGCCCAGGGAGTGATCCTGCAAACCGACGACGAGAAAGCCTGACTCGCTTTTCCTCCTGGAATTGTCGACCGCCCGCCTCTTTCGACGGGCAGTTTTCCATGTACCCGCCCGACTCACAGAGGAAGTCCGCAAAGTGGCTTCAGAAGCGGCTTCCAGAGATCGCTTCGCGAACAGTGGCCCTGACAGACGATTTCGCACAATATGCCGTACCCACGCACGTTTTCAATCCGTCCAGCCCCGCTATGAGCACATTTTCGTGAAACGAGCCTGGGATGAGGAGTTCAGAGTGATAAGCAAAATCAGGGGTCGCAGGCGGAGTTTTCCACAGGCCCTGACAGGTTGTCCGCACTTTGGCGGCGCACAACTCCACCAGTCTTCCACACAACTGACAGCGGCTGTGGAGAACAGTCCACCCAGGGGGTGAGGCAGCGCCATTCGCGTTATGGCCTCCCGCTCACACAAGCGCCCCAGGAGTCCACGCTGGAGCGCTTGCTTTCTATGCCAGGTGAAGATGTATGGAAGACAAACAAACAACTGACTAGATCTTTGCCAGCAGCCCCGTCCTCTCGTTGAACTGGTCGATGAGTGTGTCGAACGCCGGGGCAGCAGTCCAGACCTGATCCCAGAACTCTGGCTCCCACAGCTCGCGCAGCTCCTCCGCGGTCTTGCCCTGCTGCTCGACCCAGGTGAAGTACTTGAGGTTGTGCAGCTGCTTGCGGTCACGATAATTGAGCTCCCGGTACCAGTCGGTCAGAATGCCCTCGAGGTACTTCGCGTAGTCGAGCGCCGCGTCCATCTCGGTATAGGTGCCGTACTCGGCGCGCAATTCCTCGATGCGTGACAGGTACAGGTCGGCGGAGTCCGTGAACACAGTGAACACGATATCGTTCTCGTCCATCTCCTCATACTTCGCCATCTTGATCGCCGCGACCATGTTTGCCAGCGATGAGATGCCCATGAGATTGAGCCGGTCGATCAGCTGGCGCGGGACACCCTTCTTCTCCAGGTAGGCCTTGCCTGCATCCTCATTGAAGAGGCGCAGAAGGTGCATCGGGTACTCGTCGTCAATGGCAGCGACTGCATCGGTGTTGCGGACATTGTGGATCCACGGGACGTGCTTGTCGCCGATACCCTCGATACGGTGGGAACCAAAGCCGTTTGCATAAAGCGTCGGGCACTGCAGGGCCTCGACAGCCGCGATATGACTGTAGGGATAAACCTTCTTCAGATATTCGCCGGCACTGATGGTCCCGGCAGAGCCCGTGGCCGAAACATAGCCCGCCATGCGCGACCTGGGAGTCCTGATACTGTTGAAGACCTGCTCAAATGCCGAACCGGTCATGTCATAATGCCACAGGGCGTTGCCGAACTCCTCGAACTGATTGAACACAACAATGGCGTCACCACGGGTGGTCTTGAGCTCGTGCACCTTGTCGTAGATCTCCTTCACGTTGGACTCAGTCCCGGGAGTGCCGATGACTTCTTTGGTTCCGATCTCACGCAGCCAGTCGAAGCGCTCCTTGCTCATGCCTTCCGGCAGGATGGCTACGGCATCCGTGGCCAGCAGTGCGCAGTCGAAGGCGCCACCGCGGCAATAGTTGCCCGTGGAGGGCCATACGGCTGCCTGCCGGGTCGGGTCAAACTGTCCGGTGACCAGTCGTGGAACGAGACAGCCGAATGCGGCACCGACCTTGTGCGCGCCGGTGGGGAAATACTTGCCGACGATGCCCACGACGCGAGCTTTAATGCCTGTGATGGAACTTGGAAGTTCAATGTAGTTCACGCCGCCATACAAACCCGCCTTCACATCGTTGTGCCACGTAATGCGGAACAGGTTGATGGGATTGATGTCCCAGAGGCCGACGCCCTTGAGCCTGGCCTTGACCTTGTCCGGCACAAGTGACGGGTCCTTCTGCTGCGCGAAGGTTGGGATGATGATGTTACGTTCCTGGGCGCGCTTTACGGTCTTTTCCAGAACATCTTCGTGGACGGTCATGTCAAATACGGCCATGTCAATCTCCTCTTGTCAAAGAATCCATTTGCAGAGCATGAGTCATCTCGTGTGGGCAAAGGTGCAGTCTAGCACTGCACGACTGTTGTTCAACCCTTCGCAGTGAAGAGTCCGGCCAACCGCCCGGTCGCATCCCGCAGCGCGGCGCCCAGCAATTCGGGATCGAGCGTCTTTTCCGGCTCGTTGTGAAACACGGCGAACGGGACCAGATGTCCCTTGACTGCAATGAACCCCTCGTCACGTCCCCCCGACAAGCATGCCCAGTCGTTGTCCTTGTAGTACCGCTCCATCTTGGTGTCCTCGAG
>JAPLGI010000053.1 GCA_026390245.1 Caldisericota bacterium | reverse complement strand
TGGCGACGACCGTGATCAGCTCGACAAGTGTAAAGCCATTCCTCTTCATGGTTCCTCCCGACAGAATCACGAGACCAGAAGCTCACCCTGTTTGCACGGCGCTAGACTATCTATCAACGAGTATAGCTGCCTTGGCAAGGGAGTCAAGTCCATAATGTTGGTGTAAATTCAGCTTTCGGTAACGATCGGGTCAGGCAGTCAATTGGTCAGTGTGGTTCAGTTCGTCACGGTCGAGTTGCACAGCTTTCCTGGCTTCTTCCTTGTCGGCTTCATAGCGTTCCATGGTGAAGTACTTCTTGCCCGTCACCCACTTCTCATGTATCTCCATCAGGACGGAACCCATGAGCCGGATCATGCTGGTCTCATTGGGGAAGATACGGATGACCCGCTCCCTGCGCCGTAGCTCTTCATTTAAGCGTTCAATGCTGTTGGAGGTTCTCAGGCGTTTTCGGTACGGCTCCGGCAGACCATAGACAGCAGTGATCTCATCGAACCGCTCATCCAGCAAGGCCATCGCCTTGGGGGCTTCTTCCTGGTACCGCTCAATGAGTTGGTTCTTCCGGGCAGTAGCCTCGTTGAGGTCGGGTGCATTCTCCAGGTCAGTCAACGCAACCTTGAGGTCTGGCTGGAGTTTCTTGGGTGTTCTGTCCAGCATATTCTTGGAGAAATGGGTCTGGCAGTGCTGCCAGCTCGCTCCACAGAAGTGCTTCCTGATGGCCTTCGTGAGTCCGCCGTGATCATCGCTGGTCACCAGGTCCACCTCCCTGAGCCCTCGTTCTTTCAAACTGAGGAAGAACTCATTCCAGGCAGCTTCGCTCTCCCCATCAGCGACCGTGAAACCGAGCACCTCCCGGAATCCAGCATCGTTTACCGAGGTGGCAATCAGGAAGCCTTTGGAAACGATCCGGTGCTGCTCCCGGGCCTTCATGTAGATGGCATCCACCACCAGGAACGGATAGTGCTGGGAGAGCGGACGATTCCTGAAGGCGTCCACGAGGGGATCCAATTGCTCGCAGAGTGCGGAGACAGTTGATTTGGAGAAGCTGGTACCACACAGCGTTTCGGTGATCTCACTGATCTTCCGGGTTGAAACGCCCTGAATGACCATTTCCATCAGGCTCAGGAGGAGTGCCTGCTCACTGCGCTGGTAGCTGCTGAACAACTCCGTCGAAAACGTTCCGTCCCTGAACTTCGGCACATGGAGAATCAATGACCCCACCCGTGTG
Source organism: Caldisericota bacterium (assembly GCA_026390245.1). Classification (GTDB taxonomy): domain Bacteria; phylum Caldisericota; class Caldisericia; order Cryosericales; family Cryosericaceae; genus Cryosericum. The sequence continues at coordinate 17,399 of JAPLGI010000053.1, read as the reverse complement.
GCCAGCATGCGGGTCCGGGAACCATTCCGGTACGTCGTCCGCTCGTCGCTGCGTTCATACGGCTCGGCATTCAGTTGCTCTGTTGCCTGAGCCTGCAACACCGAGTTGAATACCTGTTCCAACAATTTCGTCACGGCTTCCTCGCGCTTCCCCAGCATCAACTCTTTCAAAACATCCTCTTCCAGTGTAAGATGTACATGAGCCATCGGTTCCCCTTTCAGTTCTTGGTTTGTCACAAACCCATTATACCGAAAGCGAGCCCTTGGCTCTTCTATTGTCTTGAATTTACACCAACTATACGGACACAATCGCAAGGGCATGCAACGCCGAGTTGCATCACGAAGAAATCATCGCGAAATGGGAGTGGGTCGCATCGATTCGGTTCGCAGTATGCTTGCATGACCATAACGGAACTTGTAGTCCCTGCGTTGGCATTTTGTCGCTGTGACAGTAGACTCTTGTCGGAATGGACACGGTCGCCGCGCTCGAGTGAGTGAAGCAACAGAGGAGAGGGATATGGAGATGATCGCAGCGTGTGGTCTTGTCTGTACGACTTGCCCTGCGTATGTGGCTGGCAGGACGGCTGATAGGGAATTGCAGGAGAAGACGGCTGCCGCGTGGTCGGCAGCCTACGGTATCGAGGTCAAGCCTGAAGACGTCCTGTGCGACGGGTGTCAGTCGGCCGGGCCGCGGCTGTTCTCACACTGTACTGTCTGCGATGTGCGGATGTGCGCTCATGGCAAGGGCTACGCCACCTGCGCGGAGTGTGGCGAGTACAGCGAGTGCAAGACGATCAATGGTTTCTTTGGGTTCTGCCCCGAGGCGAAACCCGTCCTCGACGGTCTGAGAGCGGGATAGCAGCTGGGAATGGATCAGTTCAACAGACCGCACTGATCCATGAATCAGCCGCGTACTCCCAATTGTGAATGTCCCTGTACCTGGTACAATGGCGTTCACAATTGATGCAAACGGGGTGACGTTGGCGGCAAGGCTCTCCTCGCAGCAGGTGGAGCAGGTTCGTGCGCTTGCCAGTCTCTGCGAAGTGCACGATAGCTACTCCATGGCGGCCCGCCTGGACGTGGGCACGCTGGAGACGAGGCCGGAGGGCTCAGTCAAAGATGTGCTGTGGTACCAGAGTGGAGAGATGGTCGGGTTCGCGGGCATGAACAGTTACGGCGCCCCGTCGGAAGTCGAAGCGACCATCCTCGTCCATCCCGACCTCCGCAGGAGGGGAATCGGGCGGGCCATGGCACATATCGTCGTTCGGGAGTGTCAGAGGGGTGGAATACGGCGGCTGTTGTTTGTCGTGCCGCAGGAGTCGCGAGAGGGTGCCGGATTCGCTCGTACCATGGGGACACAGCACTCTCACAGCGAATATACGATGGACCTCGACGTGACGCGGATCCCTCCATTCGAGACGACTCACAATCCCGTAGAGCTTCGGCCGGCAGGGGCCGAGGACGTTCCCATCATGGCCGCCATCGTTGCCTCGGCGTTTGCAGAGCCGGTCCAGGAGGAAGAGCAGGCTCTGGTGCGCCTGATGAAGGACATAACGCGTACCACGTATCTTGCGACGCAGGATGGGCGGCCCGTCGGCGTCATTCAGTCCGCCGTCAGCGACGGGCGCGCGTTCATCATTCACTTTGCAGTCCGGGCGGATATGCAAGGACAGGGCATCGGGAGGCAGATGCTGCTGGCTATCGCCCGCGGCCTGCAAAACAGTGGCAGCCGGTGGATCACAATCGAGGTCGAGACAGACAACCGGAACGCGTTGTCACTATACGAGCAGTGTGGTTTCGTGGCCGTTGGTGCCACTGACTACGAACTGTTGGAGCTGCCGAGGGTCCCTACAGCCCCCGAGCTCCTGTTCGACCGCTAGTCACACGTCGAGCTTCGCAGACAGGCCCGTCAGCTCTTCACTGATGTGCCAGAGGCGCCGCTGAAAGGCCACGTCATATGAAGCGCGCGAGGAACGGACTGCGCGCCTGCGCTGGAAGTAGCGGCCGCTGACTCCGTCGACGTCAGGTGATGAAGCCAGCCAGACGCCGGTGTCCGCACCTTGCTCCGGACTCAAGCCGGAGATTCGGTCCATCAGCTGCTTGAACGTACGAATGAGAATGCCGCTGTCCATACAGATGTTGGTATGTACCAGGCCTGGGTTGACCGCGTTAACGGTGACCCCGCTTCCCTCCAGCCTCTGCGCCAGTTCATAGATGAACAGCAGGTTTGCCAGCTTGGACTGCGCATATGCCTGCTGGGAGAAGTAGAAGCGTTCCCCTTGCAGGTTGTCCCAGTACATGCGTCCACGCCGGTGCTCGTATGAGGATGTGACAATAATGCGCGACGGTGCACTACTCCGCAGGGCGGTGAGCAGGAGGTTCGTGAGCAGGAATGGGGCCAGGTGGTTGACCGCGAAGACCTCCTCGTACCCGTCGACAGTGGTGCGCCGTGTCGGGAAGACCGTTCCCGCGTTGTCGACCAGCACGTGCAGGTGGTGCCAATGTTCCATGAACGTGCGGGCGAGACCGCGGACCTCGGCCATCGATGCGAGGTCCGCACGCAGGAAATGCACGTCTTCATTGCCAGTCCGCTGTCTGATACCGGACACGAGGTCCTGTCCACGTTCAGCACTTCGACCGGTGGCAACGACCGTCGCTCCCATGCCGGCAAGTGCCTCCGCCGTGGCTGCGCCGATACCGCGGGTAGCCCCCGTGACCAGACATACCCTGCCCTGTAACAATCTCGGGACGGTTCCAAGTTCGTTACAGTCAATCATGGTGGATCCATATCTGTTAGAGTGGCTTGATGGGCGCGGAGTAGACGCGTGCGGCAGGGACGCTGACCAGCTCGCGCTCGGGGTAGCGCAGCGCAGTCAGGCTGCCTCCATGGACGCAGCCCGTGTCGATGTCGATAGTGTTCCCCACCCATGCCGCGTCGGCGATGGGCAGGTGTCCCCAGACGACGACCGCATCGCCCTTATACGTACGTGCCCAGTCCGCGAGGATCTTGAGTCCGAACACATCCCGCTGGCCGGTTTGCGTGCCAAACAGGGCCACGTCGCGCGCCCGTGGGGAGTCGCTGCCGTGGAGGTCCTGCGGCAAACCCGCATGCGCTACCACCAGGCCCCCGCCGTTCAGGATGAGGTGTGAGGGAAGTCCGTCCAGGAAGTCGCGGACAAGCGCCTGCATCTCCTCGCCCGCTGTACTCAGCTCCTGTAGTGTACGGTCGAGGCCGTTGCTGATCTTGACCGGGGATCCCCGCAACGCCCGGAGCAGCTTGTCGTCGTGGTTGCCTGCCACGGCCAGGGCGGCACCGGAATGGACCATGGCCATGACGACCAGGAGCGTGCGCACGTTGTCGGGACCACGATCCGTGAAGTCTCCGACAAAGACAGCTGTCCTGCCCTCTGGCGCCGTGATGCGAGGAATCAGGGCATCCAGGTTCTCAACCCTGTAGCCCATAACTTTGAGCAGGGACAAGAGCTCATCACAACACCCGTGAAGGTCGCCGATCACGTCGAAGGAGCCGGCCTTGTCGTGCCACATGGTTGGCGAGGAGCGAGGGGGAGATCCAAAAGTGTCCGCCTCTTCCGCCGAATGCAGGACGATGACGGGATCGAATCCCTCATGGATCAGCGCCTCGGCGCTGTTGGGCGCCTGGGCGCACTGGCGGTCCACGACGAAGTCCTCGACAACACGGTCCTGTCGTCCCCGGTTGCGCTCCTTGCAAACCTCTGGCGGAAGCTCGAACAGGACAGCCATGCACGGACGGTGATAGCGGGACGCGACCTCCAGCAGTGGCCGGCGTGCCTTCGCCTGTACATTTGTGGCGTCGACGACGGTCAGGCGGCCGGCGCGCAGGCGCTGTTCGACGATGCTGTGCAGAACTGCAAATGCCGCTGTGGTCGCAGCCTGGTCCGCTTCGTCGTCGGCGACCATGGCGCGGCAGGCGTCGGACGACACGATCTGGGTTGACTGGAAATGCTGCTGTGCAAAAGTCGACTTGCCAGACCCGGACGGGCCGATGAGGACAATGAGCGTCCCCGGAGCGATGCCGGGGCTGGTGAATTGTGTGGTCATGAACAGAGATACCCCCTTGCAGTCAGAAGTTCGAGGTAATGTCGTGCCGCATGCACTGCGGCAACTGGCGCGTCGAATTCAGCGGTGGCCAGTTTCAATGCGTCTTCACGCTCCACGCCCAACTGGATGAAGTTGACGACTTCTGCCTTGAGATTGGACCAGCAGGGGAAGTCGCGCATCAGGCGGTCATTCCACTGGAGGTCGTCGGTGGTCATCCACACTTCTTCGATGGGTCCAATGATAGGGACCTTCGGCTGAAAGTCCGGCATTGGAGCGGTGGTGCCTGTCGCAGCAAGTTCAGCGCGAACGACCGGCGTGTCGGCACTCTCCTGCAGCACGAGGAGAGCGGCACGGGTGCGGCGGGCCACCCAGTCTCGTATCAGCGGATCGTTGTATCGTACACTGTCCGCCAGTCCCCGTTCGCGTATGCGGGCGGCGACGACTGCAGCGCGCTCGTCGGGAATTCCGGAGACAAGGTCCGAAAGTGTCTCCAGAACGCCGCGGCCGACCCATTCAAAGGACAGGACGCTGGATTTGTCCGGCGTGTCGTCACTGGAGTGGTAGTAGCGGTCGGGCCACTGATTGACCAGGAGTGTGGGGACATGGATGCTCGCGTCATCGAGGACGGCATGGTCGGAACCCCACGTGAACCCGGTCAGCGTCAGGCGGAAGTCATGCGTGGTCAGGTTGACCGCCATGAGGTCCGGAAGGAACGACGGCAGTGACCAGGGCGTTGCCGTGACCTCCAGGGTGGAGCCGGTTTGCGCCTGGTCTTCGCCGACCATGTCCAGGTTGATGGCACAGGCCAGATCGGGCTTCTGGTCGGCAAACCATGCGATGGTACCATAAAACTCGGGCGTCCACAGGGCGATGACCTCACGCTCCAGCGGCACGGTGCGAAGGACGCGCACAAGTTCGGCTAACAGAGCGGATCCGCTGGCGTTGTCGTTCGCCCCCGGCCGGGGGTGGCACAGGTGTGCCAGCAGGAGGATCGGCTTCTGCGCTCCTGGCGTCCCCACATGAGCCTCCAGTACCTGCAGGTCGCCGGTGCCGGCGTCCGCGTCAAGAAAGGCGTCGACCTCGACAACCTCCCTCCCGACCATGTCCTGCAGGCGCTTGAACGTACGGTGGCTGACGTTGAAGCCGAAACCCTCCCCCTGCACGTCGGAGCCGAAGGAGGCATAGTTCACCGTATCGGGCATCTCCTCGGGCGTCCGGGCGATGTGGGCGTCCTGCGCAGGCATGAAGTCGGTGATAATGCAGCGCGCCCCGCGAGCCACGACTGCCTCGCGGTACACAACTGGAGGCTTTCCCGTCGCCAGGACGGCGCAGCCCTCAACCGGCTGAATGTAGTCAGTGCTCTCTGCTCCGGATCCAACGTCGACGATGCGGAGACGCTCGACGCCGTGGCTTGCCCCGGACAAGAAGATGCCGCCAATCGGGGCCGTCCTCAGGTCGGGGACAAGCCATTCGCCAGTGGACAGGCGCAGAAAGCCTCCCTTGAGGTTCCATGGGCGCGGCACGACATATCCTTGGCACGTGCCGCCACATGGGTAGCTACGTACCGTGCCCATCCCAATGAAGGCCTGCAACCTGGCAACAGCGTCAGCGTAGCCTTGTCCACCCCTCGAGCGATGCAGGATGGCCAAATCGCGCTCCAGTTCCAGTGCATTCTGCGGGCAGAACTCCTGGAGCAGGCTGTCGCGGAGCGTCATCCCTCTCCAGCAGCCGGATTGCGCAGTTCAGGCTCCAGCAGGTCCATATAGACCATGTCGTAGCGCACGCGGTCGCGGATCACGGACTCGCGGAAGCAGCCGAACTCCCGGAAGCCGATCTTGCAGTAGGCCTTGTGGCCGCGCGCGTTGATGGACAGGTGGCGCAGGAGGATGCTGTGCAGGTTCAGCTTGTCGAACCCGTAGCGGCATAGCAGGTATAGTGCCTCACTCCCGTACCCCTTGCTGTGATACTCTTTTTCGCCGATCAGGATGCCAACCTCGGCGGTGCCCTCCCTGTCATTGATGTCGAACAGGCCGCAGTCGCCGATGAGCTTCTGATCCTGAGGCAGGCGGATGTCCATGTGGACCATATGGTGGCTGGCGGCCTTGGCGACAACATCGTCGTACCAGGCGTATTCCTGCTCCAGGGTCGACACCTTGCCGTAGTCGATCAGAAAGATGTTCAGTTCGGGGTCTGTGATCCAGTGCAGGTATGCCGGGACATCCTCGCGGCATGCAGGCGTCAGGACGACCTTGGTTCCACTCATGATGATGGGCAGGTTCTCCATGCTCTGACCTCCTCAGAATCGATGAGACCAGCATACCCACAAGGGCACTGTGGTGCAAGTGTTCAGACGCCGCTCCACACATCATGGAACTCCGTCGCTCCCCAGGGAGGCGGAAACCCCAAGCCAGAACAACCTCTTACACTGCATTTCCTTGACACCGAGCTCTCAGAATCTATACTATTGGTGCTCAACAACAAACCGGCTTCAGTCCGGTCGTGGACTGTCGCTGTGGCTGCGCGCCGTCGTGTGTGTAGCTTCAGGTTCTGCGCCGTCGTGCGCCGTACCTCCGGTGAAGCAGGGCGTGTCGTCGCCCGCAACCGTTCACCCTGGAGGTTGTGTCATGCACACGAGCACGCATCGTTCCATCTGTGTTGTCCTGATCGCCGCGGCCATGATGGTCGCCGGCTTTCCATCCACGGCGGTCCGGGCTGCATACCAGCCTGTGTCGTCTGTCACGCTGACGGTCGGAAGTTCCACCATGACCGTGAACGGCTTCAACTTCCCCGTCGACCCAGCAAATCCCAAGGTGACCCCCACTATCGAAGCGGCATGGAACAGGGCCCTCGTTCCAATCAGAAACGTGGTCGAACTGACGGGCGGCGGCGTGACGTGGGTCCCTGTCGCGAGGCTGGTGCGCCTTTCCCTGGAGTCTCACACAGTGGAGCTGACAGTCGGAAGCGCCCGTGCAAGGGTCGATGGGCGAACAGTCTGGATTGACACAGACCACCGGGTCGTGCCGACGATCGTTCTCGGTCACGCGATGGTCCCGGTCCGGTTTGCCGCAGAGTCGCTTGGCGGGCTGGCGACCTGGAGTGCCCAGAGCAGGACCATCATGCTGACGCTGCCCAAGCAGATGCAACAAGTCACGGACATGATGGGACACGCCGTAACCGTGCCGTGCCGCGTCGTGCGCATTGCGACTATTTCCTCCACCGCTACGCAACTTGTGTTTGCGGTCGGGGCGCAGGATCAGCTTGTCGTCGCAAGTTTTGGCGCTGCCGTCAAGGGAAAGGCCATGGCGGCTATCTATCCGCGGATGAGCCAGGTCCCTGAGGCGGGCAATCAGAACGCAGCCAACATCGAGACCCTGCTGGCGGCTCACCCCGACATTGTCCTGACGGAAGAGGGACCAGCGCTGGCCCAGATGAAGGCGGTCGGGCTTCCAGCATATGCCTTCTCTGCAGAGCAGCCCGGACAGCTGACGGATGCCATCACCCGGATGGGCGCGCTGACGGGCCGTGTAGATGAAGCGAAACAGTCTGTGGACCTGCTGACGACCAAGATGAAGACCATCACGGATGCCGTCTCTCCGATTGCGGTAGCGAAGCGCCTCAAGGTCTATGTCGCCGGGACAGGGATACTCAAGACCTTTGCCGGTGACTTCTTCCAGACGTTCATGGTGAGGAATGCCGGGGGAGTGAGTGTTTCAGAGGAGTTGACCGGCGGCAAGGTGGACGTATCTCCCGAGCAGGTGCTGGTCTGGAACCCGGACGTCATCATCCTCACGTCCTACACCAGGGAATCCGTGGGTGACGTGCTTGCGAATCCCAAGCTGCAGAATGTGGCAGCGGTTCAGAACAGAAGAGTCTACGTGATGCCGAAGTATGTTGTTTCGTGGGACTTGCCCGCTCCAGAGTCATTCCTGGGTACCATGTGGCTGGCGCAGAAACTCTATCCAGACCAGGTCCGCTTTGACATGGCAGCCGAGATTGCACGGTTCTATCGCCAGTTCTACGGCTTCACGGTCCCGGCGGCCGACTTCGCGGCGCTCTCCCACTAGCGCATGCCGAAATCCGGTCAGTCGGTTGTCGACATCCAGGACCTTGGCTTCGCCTATGGCGACGCAGAGGTCCTGCACGGCCTCACCATGGCGATTGGTCCCCGCGAAGTGTTCGCCATTGTGGGACCGAACGCCGCGGGCAAGACGACGCTTCTGCGCTGCGTCGAGCGACTGCTGACCCCAAAGACAGGAACGATTCTTATCGACGGTCGTGACCTGAAGACGCTGTCGGCACGGGACGTGAGCAGGCGTGCTGCATCAGTGCCGCAGTCACATACGCCCGCCTTCCCGTACACCGTCCAGGACATCGTGCTGATGGGGCGCAATCCCCATCTGGGGACGGCATCCCAGCCAGGCCCACATGACGTTGCAGTGGCACAAGAGGCGATGGATGAACTGGGTATACGGGCCATCGCATTGCGTCCCTACACCCAGCTCTCCGGTGGACAGCTTCAATTAGTCCTGCTTGCCCGCGCATTGGCGCAGGAAGCGCAAGTGCTGCTGCTCGACGAGCCGACGGCGCACCTCGACTTCCGAAACCGGCACGTCGTTCTGAGCACGATACGGGATCTTGCCGTTCGCCTTGGGTTGACGGTTATCATGACCGTCCACGACCCCAACGATGCGATGCAATACGCCGATCGTGTGGGACTGGTGAGCGACGGGATCCTGATTGCTCTCGGGACTCCTGATGAGGTTCTGACGGCCGAAAACCTGGGACGGCTGTATGGGATGCTCATCGAGGTTCTGACAGACGGGAATCGGCGTGTGATTGTCGCGGGGACCCCCTCATGAAGCGCGGACGGTTTGCACCAGTCTTGCTGCTCATGTGGCTGGGTGTGCTGGCAGTCCTGCTGGCATCGCTGTGCCTGGGACGGTACCCCGTGAGCCCCCAGACCGTCGTGCGTGTGTTGATCTCCCGGTTTGTGCCCATCGCCCGCACGTGGGATGCGACTGTCGAGACGGTGGTCTGGCAGGTACGCCTGCCCCGCGCGCTGGCAGCAGCGCTGGTCGGTGCCGCGCTTGCCTCCGGCGGGGCCGTCTTTCAGGGGCTGTTTCACAACCCACTGGTGTCGCCCTACGTACTTGGCGTTTCGTCCGGTGCCGGGTTCGGGGCGGCGTTTGCCATCCTGCTGGGTGCAAGCGCTGCGGTCACGCAGGTCTCTGCCTTCGCGACAGGAGCCCTTGCAGTATCCCTGACGTGGCTGGTCGCGCGCTCAGGGCGTGACCGCTCCCACGTGACCCTGGTACTTGCGGGCTTCGTCATCGGCAGCCTGTTCTCGTCGCTCGTGGCGGGCGCGCAGTATGTCGCTGACCCGTCGACCAGGCTGCCCCAGATCGTCTTCTGGCTGATGGGTTCGCTCGCGTCCGTGCAGTGGAGCGACCTCCTCAGGGCTAGCGTCGTGATCCTGCCGTGTCTGGTGGCCATCACGGTGTTGCGCTGGAAGCTCAACGTCCTTTCCATGGGCGACGACGAGGCGCGCTCGCTGGGTGAGAACCCTGGCATGATGAGACTCGTCCTTATCGGGTTGACGACCATGACGACCGCTGTCAGCGTAGCTATCTCCGGTGTCATCGGGTGGGTGGGACTGGTTGTGCCACACGTGGCGCGCGGCATCGTCGGGCCCGATGCGCGCAGGCTGATACCGGCATCCATCGCCCTGGGTGCCGTCTACATGATGCTCATCGATGATGTGGCGCGCACCCTTACGATGGCCGAGATTCCACTGGGCATCCTGACCGGGATCGTTGGTGCGCCCGTCTTTGCCCTGCTGCTGCGCCGGAGCCGATCAGACTGGGATTAGGACGCTGCCCCCGCCTCTTTTAGCAACGCTGCGAGCGTCTTCCTGCGCTCTGGTTCGGGTCCATCCACGATGTAGATCGAAAGACCCTGTACGGCGCGCCACCCCTGCATCTCCTGCCAGGTCGCGCGCACCTTCTCCTCGCGGACCGGGACCGTGCGCGTCGCACGGTGTTCGTTCGCCAGGCACTCCTCGAGAGAGGGCAAGAGAACGATGATGCTCGCTTCTGGCGCCGGCGTCTCCAGGAGAGGGGCAAACTGGTCCGGCAGGACTGTCGCGTCGACGATGACGCAGCTGCCTTCCAGGGCGAGGTCGCGCGCGAGTGCCAGCTCATGGCGCAGGATGATGGCGTACAGTTCAATCTCCCTGCGACTCCATCGTTCACGGCTCTCATCCATCAGCTGGTGAAAAAGGTCGTCCACGTGCAGCAGGACCGAGTCCGCGAGCGCCCGATGCGCCTCAATCGCAAACGTGGACTTTCCCGCCGCCCGTGGACCAGTGGTCAGGATGACATGAGTGTTCATATAATCATTCTATGAGGCGAAACCGAACGTGCAACGCCCGTCCCCATCAATTGTGAATCCTCTTGTACCTGGTACAAGGAGGATTCACAATTGGGGTCAGGACTGTCTCTCTCGTCGCGCGTCATTGCAGTTGTCTTCTCAGGTCCTCCGGCCGCGTCACCGGGTGTTGGCAGGTCGATCCTTCGCAGACGTAGGCGGTCGGTTGACCGTCGAGCATTGGGCGGTCGGTGAGAAGACCAGGGGCTCCTGGGGCCGGAGGCGCAGTCGATACCGCGATGACGAGGTTGGGTCGCCAGGCTGTCCGGACTTCTCCGAGCAGCCTCATCGTCCGTCCGTCGGCCGGGTCGCCCACCACGGCGACTTGCGTTTCCTTCGCCAGGGCGAGGTCGCCAGCGCATAGCCAGCGGCCGAAGCCGGTAGGGTACCTCACGGCAGCGTCGGTCACGAGTTGGAGCGCCCGCTCTGCCAGCTTCCGCCACTCTGTGCGACCCGTGAGAGCAGCAAGCGTCAGCAGTGCCTCCACGGCCAGAGCGTTCCCCGACGGGACCGCGTTGTCCTGCAGATCCTTTGGGCGTAGAAGGAGCTGCTCCGCCCCATCGGGTGTATCGAAGAATCCTCCGGCGGGGTCAGTGAAGCGAGCCACCATCTCCTCGGCAAGAGCCTTGGCCTCAACAAACCAGCGGTTGTTGAAATCCGTCTGATACAAATCGAGCAGTCCGAGGACCAGGGAGGCGTAGTCGTCCAGGTACGCTGGCTGTCCAGCCATGCCATCGCGCCACGTGCGCCGCAGATGCCCGTCGGGTCGCAGGGCCGTGAGCATGAAGTCAGCGTTGCGGGTGGCGACATCAAGGCATGTTCTGTCCCCGAGGACGCGTGCCGCCTCGGCGAACGAGGCCAGCATGAGGCCATTCCAGGCGGTCAGCACGGTGTCATCAGCGGCTGGCCGCATCCGCCTGCCCCGAATCTCGAGGAGTCGCACGCGGCACTTCTCCAGGGTCGCCCCCACATCTGCCGTGGTCATGCCCTGACGAGCGGCAAGCGTTGCGTCGTCCACAGAGCGTTGCAGGACGTTTGTCCCCTCCCACGTGCCACCTTCCGTTACCCCATACGCTTCGGCGAACAGAATGGCATCCTTGCCAAGCACCGTGCGGATTTCGTCGAGGCTCCAGACATAGTAGCGGCCCTCAGCGCCCTCTGAGTCGGCGTCGAGGCTGGACAGGAAGGCGCCGTCCGGGGTCGTCAACTCCCGAGCGACGAACGCCAGAATCTGTTCGGCGGCGCTACGGAACGACGCTTCGCCGGTCACCTGCCAGGCGTGCAGGTACAGGCGTGCCAATTGTGCGTTGTCGTACAGCATCTTCTCGAAGTGTGGGACATGCCACGCGCTGTCCGTCGAGTAGCGTGCAAACCCTCCACCGATCACATCCCACATGCCGCCTCTTGCCATCGCCCGCAGAGCATGCACCGCGGGCGGGAGTGCCGTCGCGTCGCCGGAGAGATGGCGTCGCAGCAGGAACTCGATGGCCATCGGCTGGGGGAACTTGGGGGCTGTGCCCCAGCCGCCGTTCTCCCAGTCGTACTGATCGACCAGGGAATGTGCGGCACCGGTCAGTGTCCTGATATCGAAGGTGCCTTCCGGCGCGGTGGCTGCGGACTGGCTGACAAGCTGTGCTGCAACTTGTGTGCCGACACGCGTGATGTCGGATCGTCGATCTCGCCATGCGTCAGCCAGCGCCCTGAGGAGCTGAGGAAAGCCAGGCAGGCCGTGGCGCGCCTCGGGAGGGAAGTATGTGCCGCCATAGAATGGCCGCAGGTCGGGCGTGAGAAAGACCGACAAGGGCCAGCCACCCTGGCCCGTCAGCGTGGCGACTGCCGACATGTACACGCTGTCGAGGTCGGGACGTTCCTCTCGGTCCACCTTGATGCAGACATACCGGGCGTTCATGATAGCGGCAGTCTCCGTGTCTTCGAAGGACTCGTGAGCCATGACGTGGCACCAGTGGCAGGCTGCATAGCCGATGCTAAGGAAGATGGGTTTGTCTTCGGCCCGCGCCCGCGCCAATGCTTCTTCTCCCCAGGGATACCAGTCGACCGGGTTGTCCGCATGCTGGAGCAGGTAGCGCGACACAGAACCGGCAAGGTGATTGGACATGGGGTCCTGTGGAGCTAGCGCCCCAGCTTCTCCAGGAGGAGTGGCGGCATCTCCAAGGCGGCGCGCTCCCCGACTGTGCTTGTCCTGCGCCGTCATCGTGAGCCCTTTGGGGTTGTCACGTCCGGTGCAGTGTCGAACAGCGTCGGCTCTGCAGTACTCTCTGTCGACTTCGTCGACTTGGAAGGCTGCCTTGCCAAAACAGGATTGGTCTCCGTTGCAGCTGGTGGTTCCGGAATCAGTTCAGGCACAGGAACGGGCGCCACGTTCTCGTTGTCAGAAGTTACAGTCGCATCCGGCTCCGGCGTCAAGACACGTATTAGTTCTGCAGGGCTGGTCGGGTTTGGCCACGGCAGCGCGCCAAACTTCTGGAGCTCCATAAGTCCCTGGCCAAGTTCGCCACGAGAGCGGACATACACTGGCACAAACCTCAGCCTGGTCAGCTGTTCCACCGCGCCCGTCCACGTCCCGCCGTTCTGATCGTCGGCACTGATGACCAGTGTTGAATCAGCCAGTGCGTAGATCAGCTTGTCGCGCTGCATGGCGTTGCCAACGTTGAAGCCTGCCATGGGATCATAAGGGGAGGCGAGAACCAGCCTGCCCTCCATAAGTGGAGAACGGTAATCACGTCCGAGAACTGCCCGCTCCAGACTGTCGGCAAGCATCCCCACAGCCTTGCCACCAGCTTCCAGGGCCCCCTGCATCGCCGCCTGGTCGATTCCGTGTGTTCCACCCGAGACAATGGTTCGTCGTGCGTGGGCAGCCAGCTGCCCGATATGCCCGGTGTAGGTCAGCAGTGGCGGAGCAGCGTTATGGCTGCCGACGACAGCAAGCCCGCCGGTCTCCAGGATCGTGGCGTCTCCACAGCCATACAGTACCGCCGGGGCATCTTCCTTCAACCGTTCCTTGAGCCGCTGTGGGTAGGACACATCCGTACTCGTTACTACCCAGATGGCGCGTGCCTGCCAGCGTTCGACCGCCTGGCTCAGCAGGAAGCCTCGGCCGAGCAGTCGTTTCAGGCGCTCGCCGTCCACAACTCTCCGGAATTGTCTGATCAGTTCATCCACATCAGCAGTGAGCAGGTCGCCGAGCTGCCTCTGCATCTGGTGCAGAGAAACCACAAGACGTTCGTACTCACCCGGTGTCAACAGGTCCGCCGATGGTTCGGTGTGCCCCGCCATCAACGGCGCCGTAAGCAGCAGGATCGCCTGGCTGTCCTGTGACAGTGGGTTGCTCATCCGCCGGGTCCCATGCATGCGAGCACCATCGGGTAGACCTCACCACTGCCATGGGAACGCAGCAGCCATGCTGTGACAGTCATGGTCCAGCGCGAATCGACTGCTGCTGCATGCTGTTTTGCATGACGCGCTGCGGAGGTCGGTTTATGCTCCTGCCCATCACGGCCAGAAACGGGAGCCCCAGCTGCTGTGCCAAACGTTCGGCGAAATCCTGTACGAGAATCGGGGCACGCAGGGACGGTATGCAGGTGACCCACATGGGTGCAGGTTGTGGGTTCCACTCCCGAATCATCGAGACGCACGCCTCGACAAGGTCATCCGCGAAATGATGGTCTCTATCCTTGCCCTGGCGCACGAGTTCGCCCCAGCCGGCGTCACCCCATGTGCAGAGTGTCTTGCCCGGCTCAGCCTGGAGTATTTGGGGAATGAGTCCCTTGAGGCCATACGCTTGCATGCAGTCCAGTGGCCATTGTCTACGGGGCTCGACGGGAAGGCTGGCCCGGCGGAGGAAAGCTACCGCTTCCCGCACCAGGCCTTGATTGACCGTCGCAGGGAGGTCCGGCAGGTCGGGAACAGGGCAGTCGCCGGGCTCCCCGTCCAGGGCGCGGATAAGGTAGGCCATATGTCCAGCGGGCAGGTCCACGTATTCCTGCATCTGTCGCTGCTCGGCGTGCCGCAGGTCGATCAGGCGCTGCGCCCGCTGCCAGAACTCTTCGCTGAGGTTGGTCGCGGTCAGCTGCCACTTAGTGCCTTGTTTGACGATCGGCGCCGGCGACTCCAGAGACAGCAGATCGATGGTTTTCTCGATGCGACCCTTGGCGACGTTGATGGTGGCCATGAGCCCGGGCAGCGAGAGTCCCCGGGGACTGGTTTCCAGTGCCGTCAGGACCTGCTGTACTTCGTCACGTGTCGGAAACGCAGTCTTGATGAAATACTCGTTGATACCGTTTTCCTCGGTGCCACTCAGCAGAATGCCATAGGCGGCATCCAGTGCGCGTCCTGCACGGCCGACCTGCTGGTAGTAGGCCACGACTGATCCCGGGGTCTGGTAGTGAACGACGAAGCCCAGGTCCGGCTTGTCGAAGCCCATGCCCAGCGCCGTGGTTGCCACCAGCGCCTTCACGCGGTTGTCCAGCAATGCCTGCTCGAGTTCAGGCCGGTCGCTGCCGCTGTCGCCGGTATATGCGACTGCGTGGACTCCGCGCAACGCGAGCCATTCGGCCACCTGCACGGCGTCCCGAACCGTCAGCGTATAGACGATGCCACTGCCGGGCACGGCCGGTAACTGCTTTGCCAGCCACGCCAGGCGTTCTGCCTGACTGGCCAGGCGCATTGTCTGAAGCTTAAGCGACGGCCGGTTCAACTCTCCACGAGAGACGTTGAGGTTGGGTCCCAGCACGTTCTGCAGGTCCTGGATCACACGGTTGTTGGCGGTCGCCGTCGTTGCAAGCAGGCGCATGTTGGCCGGTAGAGCCTCGATGGTGTGCTGCAGCAGACGGTAGTGTGGTCTGAAGTCGTGACCCCAGTCCGAGATGCAGTGGGCTTCGTCCACAACCAGCAGAGAGATGCTGACAGCAATGTGGGCAAGGACCTCAGAGCGAAAGCGCTCGTTGGCCAGCCGCTCCGGCGAGATGAGCAGAATGTCGACTTCACCTTGCTGCACAGCAGCTTCGATACCACTCCAGGAATCCGGGTTGTCGGAGTTGATCGTCTTGGCTCGCACACCCATGCGCTGAGCCGCGGCTATCTGATTGCGCATCAGTGCCAGCAGCGGCGAAATCAGCACGACGGGTCCCTGGCCCGCCTCGCGAAGCAGCTTGGTGGCGATGAAGTACACGAAGCTCTTGCCCCAGCCTGTCTTCTGCACCACGAGATACCGGCCTGGCTTTTCGATGATGGAGTGGATGGCCTCTTCCTGTCCCGGTCGGAACTGCGCATCCGGAATACCGGTCCCGACCCTCAGCAATTCCAGCGAACGTTCATACAAGTAAGTAGTCAAGCGTTCTCCTCAGCACGGGAGTCGAAGTGCTCTTCGGCCGCCCACTTCTGCGAATTCCTTCAGAGCTACTGCATACTGTATCAGGATTCAGTCAGCGAGGCAACGGGCGCTCTCACGAATCGTGAAGCTCATTGTACCTGGTACTATTGGTATTCACAATTGGTGTGCAGCTGAATGGGGCGATACTGTTGCCATGAGAGGTGACCCGTGATGACCGGCAGGAAGATCCTGAAAGGCGCGCTGACCCAGCTCCCCATCGAGTTCTATGAGCTGACGGTGCGCGGCGTCTCACACCACCCTCTGCCGGTCATCGACTTCACCAGCCGGGACCATTTTCCCCATCGGGGGGCGCGCATCGAGTGGTGGTATTTCACCAGCGTGCTAAGGACTGCGAAGAGGAAGGCTCCCCTGGGACTGGAGGTGACCTTCTTCCGGGTGAGGACCTTGGTCGACAGTGTGATCGTCCACGTTGCCGTCACCGATGTCGGTGGACAGAAGTTCACGTGCACCGGCATGGTCTTGCCCGTGCACATCTCGTTCACCTCCGACGCCCACACGGTGATTGCACTCTTCGGCAACCGGGTGGGGTTCAACGAGGACACTAATAGTCTCGTCATCGACACGCATCTGAGGGGTCTACAGGTAAAGCTCTCCTGTGATGTCCGGGACATCATGGCACAGGGAGCGGGCGGCGTCCAGGAGATGCAGAACAGTCCAGGCGATGCTTCTTACTACTTCACCATGCCCAACATGAACACCGAGGGAGCGATCATCCTGAATGGCGAGACTCTTCCCGTTGCCGGGCTGACGTGGCACGATCACCAATGGGGCAACTTCAACGTGGTGGGGCTCAAGTGGGACTGGTTCTCGCTTCGATTCGACGCTGACGACTTGTATGTCATGCTGTTCAACTTCGACCGGCGGGGCACGACGTATGGATGCGGAAACATATACCGGCACGGGCAGACGATGCGCGTCGGCCGGTTTGAAGTGCGGGCGTCGGATACCAGTGCCGCTCGACACGGGGTCAGATACCCCATCGACTGGGAGATGCTGATCTTCGACAGCCCCGAAGCGATGAGCCCCTTCATGGTCGCACATGTCAGGCCGGCCCTCAACGAGCAGGTCGTATCGTCGCTGGTCACGCCGGACTACTGGGAGGGCTTGTGCACAGTCCACGCCGAAGTTCTGACCCCGGTTGACCTGGACGGCACCCCCTTCCTGGACCGTCAAGTACTGGACGGCTTCGCCTACGTGGAACTGACGGGGTACGAAGGATAGCACGGCCTGCGATGAGTTCCTGGCGGGACATCGGCAAGAAGTGCTCGAGGCTTTGACAGAAGTGACTCTTGACACATGATGGTATCGTCATATGATATTGTTATCATGAAACCCAACACGAAGCTCGAGGCTTTGACATCATTCTACAAACTGCTGGCGAATGAGTCTCGGCTGGCTATCCTGCTTGCTCTCCGCGACGGTGAGGACAACGTCGCCGGCATCTGCGGCCAGACGGGTCTGAGCCAGACGCTCGTCTCGCACCA
>JAPLGI010000043.1 GCA_026390245.1 Caldisericota bacterium | reverse complement strand
AAGGACCTCAAGGATTATCCGACGGTCCTTTGTCATCCTGAACCCCGTCAGCTGTCCGGGAATCCGACTCCCGCTGGCATCCCGCCCGTGCGCCGACTCCATGAACTCACTTCCCCGACAGAGACTGGATCAGGATGCCAGTGGCAATACTTATACCCAGCAGCCATGCAATGACCTTACCGGTGTTTCTCGGATCATGGTTCTCACGAAAGAGAACGATGAGTCCCAGTCCACCGGCGGCACCCAGCCCGGCCACGGTCGATCCAAAACTGATGGTCCCGGCGACGTACAGCTGCGTGACCGCCACACTGGCAGCACAGTTCGGTATGAGGCCAAGAAGGGCTACCAGGACAGGCTGAAACACCGTGTGAGCCAGGAATACGCGCGACAGGTTCTCCTGACCGATGCGATTGATGAGTAACCCGATGACCAGCGATGTCACAAGGACAAACAGGACGATCTGGGCCGTTCGTTTGGTCGCGGACCACAGGATCTCCTTCCAGTCGATGCTCCCGGTCTCCTTGCTCGTGCATGATGCACGAGTGCCGTCGCAGGAACAGCTTTCTTCACCGATCCTCACCGCATCCTGCTCAGCCTTTCGGCGATCCCGGCATTCCTGCATGCGCCTGCGATTCTCGGACCGCATGAATGCATCCACGAGATATCCTCCGGCGATGGCAAGCAGGACCTTGACACCGATAAGGGGGAGCACAATGTGTGCCTTGTCCGGCTTCGAAAGAAGAATAGGAAGGGCTTCGTCAGATGTGGCGAGGTACACGGCTACGATCGTGCCCATTGTCAGGAGTCGCTGCGTATAGAGTGCACTTGCCATGACCGAGAACCCACACTGAGGTATGGCGCCCCCCGCCGCCGCAATGATGGGCCCGACGTGCCCCGCCCGCTCGACCGCATCCACCATGCGCTGCTGCCATCTCGTCTCGACATATTCCAGTACCAGGTAGACCACAAAAAGGATAGGGACCATGCTCGCCGTATCCTTCAAAGCATCCAGAATGACATCCATCATAAACGAGTTACCTCTCTATATGCAAATGATTTGCAACAAGATGACTCATAGTATACTCGAGAGAGCACTGCGTCAACCCGCACATCGTGATACTAGCCGTGCATCCCATGGTCTATGCGACTGAGCGGTTTCGGATACAATAGACACTGTCGCCCCCAGTGCGGCGAAACGAGGGACTCATGACGGAAAGCGAACAACTTGTCCAGACAACCATCAGATCAGGAGAGGCGACGCTCTGTGCCGCAGACGGCGGAGTACTCGTCTACCAGCTGACGAGCAGAGGGATCGGTGCGCTGGTCCTGGCAGTCGAGAAGGAACGTGCTGCCAGCCACGGTGCCCTGGACTGGGGCGACAAACTGGTGGGACGGGCGGCGGCGCTGGTGCTCACTCTCGTTCATCCTCGGTCGCTATTCGCCCTCACGATGAGTAGCAGCGCAGAGGATGTCCTGCGCATGAGGGGCATTCCGTTCACGTGTGATGCCGTCATCCCTGATGTGCTCAATCGGGCAGGCACGGGCCCGTGTCCGATGGAGGCAGCGGTGTCCAGTATCAATGACCCGCTGACCGCACTGGAGAAGCTCAAGCAGGTGAGTCAGTCGCTATCAAGTGCTGGGCGCGATCATGCGCCCGAAAAGGGGGAGTCAATGAACAACCTGGTGGATCGCTTCCTGCACTACACGTCATTCGACACACAGTCAGATGAGCATTCGGTCACGTTTCCCAGCACCGAGAAGCAACTTGTCCTTGCCCATGCGCTGGACGCAGAGCTGCAAGCGCTTGGCCTGAAGGATTCGTCCGTTGATGCGAACGGCTATGTCACCGCCACTCTTCCCGCCAACTGTGAGAATCCGGACACCGTTCCAGTCATCGCGTTCCTCGCGCATATGGACACGTCTCCCGACTCATCAGGCCTGGGCGTGAAGCCGCGTATCGTCACTGCATACGACGGTCAGGACATTGTTCTCAGCGCAGAGAAGAACATGATCCTGAGCCCCAACGACTTCCCGGACATGCTGCTGCACAAGGGCGAGGACTTCATCGTGGCTGACGGCACGACTCTTCTGGGAGCGGACGACAAGGCAGGCATTGCCGAGATCATGACTGCTGTTGAGTACCTCCTGATACACCCAGAGGTGAAGCACGGTGTCATCAAGATCGGCTTCACGCCGGACGAGGAAGTCGGGCAGGGAGTCGACCGGTTCGACGTGGCGAAGTTCGGCGCCAAGTATGCGTATACGCTCGACGGCGACGAGCTCGGCAGCCTGGAATATGAGAACTTCAATGCCGCTTCTGCGGAATTCGAGATTACCGGGAAGAGCATCCATCCAGGCTCCGCAAAAGGCATCATGAAGAACGCCGCGCTGATAGTCGCAGAACTGACGACGCTGTTCCCTTCCGACGAGACGCCTCGCTCGACTGAGAAGCGCGAAGGCTTCTTCCACCTGACCAGCATCAACGGCGTGTGCGAGAAAGCCGAGGCCAAGTACATCATCCGCGACCATGACAAGCAGCGCTTCGAGCAGCGGAAGAGCATGGCGCATGCGGTCTGCGAGTTCCTGAATGCCAAGTACGGAGAAGACACTGTCACCGTGCACGTGCGCGATTCCTACTACAACATGCGCGAGGTCATCGAGCAGAACATGATCCTCGTGGACACTGCCCGTGGCGTCATGGACAGACTAGGCATCACTCCACTCATCAAGCCTGTTCGCGGCGGGACTGACGGTTCACGCTTGAGCTACATGGGCCTTCCCTGTCCCAACCTGTTCACCGGGGGCCGCAACTACCACGGTCCACTCGAATACGTCGTCGTCCAGTCCATGGAGAAGTCCGTGCAGGTCATCGTGGGCATTGCCGAGGCGTTTGCGGCGAGCCAGCCACCTGCTGCAGTGTAACGCAATTCAGATAAGGACATGCGAAAGGGGCGCCTGAGAAGGCACCCCTTTTTGTGTTCTCGTTTCGGACCTCTGGGGTCAGACGGTCTTGCTGCGCAGTGCGGCCAGCACTCTCTCCGGCGTATATGGCGTGCGATGCAAGCGTATCCCCGTCGCATCGAAGATCGCATTGCCAATTGCGGGGATGGGTCCATTGATGCCGATCTCAGCCACCGACTTGGCGCCCCATGGTCCCGTCGGCTCATAGTTGTCGACGACGATGACCTCCGTCGGCGGCATGTCACGGCGAGACAGGATCTTGTAGTCAAACAGCGAAGAATTGGTCATGTTGCCGTGGGATCCAAAATGGTACTCCTCCGTGAGGGCAAATCCTATGCCATTTGCCACGGCGCCCATGATCTGTCCGCGCACCAGATCGGGATTGATGGAAACACCGCAGTCGACAGCCGCCACATACTTGAGGACTTCCACCTTGCCCGTTAGCTCGTCCAGTTCAATCTCCACAAAATGCGCAGCAAAGGGCGGCGGGGAGTACGGGGACACAAACGACTGCGTGGTCGCGATCTGCTTCTGGTTGACTTCGTAGTAGGCACGATAGGCGATGTCAGACACGGAGATCCTCTTTCCGGTCCGCACCGACAGAACGTTCCCCTCCTCCATATGGTAGAAAGCCAGAATCGGGTCCGGCTGGTTATTGTCCCACTCCACTTTTGGCTCCGCTGCGACAAGCTGTTGGTCAAGGTCTTCCTCAAGCATCTCAGCCGCAACAGCAAAAATCTGATTGCGTACTGCTTTG
This sequence comes from Caldisericota bacterium, assembly GCA_026390245.1. Classification (GTDB taxonomy): domain Bacteria; phylum Caldisericota; class Caldisericia; order Cryosericales; family Cryosericaceae; genus Cryosericum. The sequence continues at coordinate 2,120 of JAPLGI010000043.1, read as the reverse complement.
GCCGCCTTGACGACGGCGCCGCCTGAGACGAAGGTGGTCGACGAGGCATAAGCCCCGACATCAAACGGTGTCAGGTCAGTGTCGCTGGAGAGCGCACTGATCTTGTCCACAGTGACCCCCAGGACTTCAGCCGCCATCTGCGACAGGATCGTATCAGAACCAGTGCCGATGTCCGTTGCTCCCATGGTCAGGAAGTAGGTCCCGTCCTCGTTGAGCTTGATGGAAGCGGAGGCCATGTCGATGAGCGGGATACCAGAACCCTGCATGTGCATCGACATCCCGACACCACGGACCTTGTGACCACTGCGCGTACGCTTGCCGCGCTTCTCCGTCCAACCGATGGCCTGTGCCCCCAGGTCAAGCAGTGTAGGCAGTGAGCTGCTCTTGATCGTCTGAGCCACTCCCTCACGGCCTTCGCCGAGAGCCTCGAAGATGGGCGAACCCTCGCCGACTCTGATCATGTTCTTCTTCCGCAATTCGATCGGATCCATGCCTAGCTTGGCGGCCAGATCATCAATCGTGGATTCGAGGGCAGCGTACCCCTGGGTCGCTCCATAGCCACGGTACGCCCCGGGGACGGGAAGGTTCGTATAGACTGCATCTCCGAAGAACCGCACATCAGTTGCCTTGTTGTAGAGCGGCAGGGTCTTGCTGCCCGTGTTGGACATCACTGTGAGACTATGACTGCCATAGGCTCCGGTGTTGCTGAGAACGTACATCTTGAGAGCCTTGAAGTGACCCTGCTTGTCACAGCCGATGCTCATGTCGATCTTCATCGGGTGACGGGTCCTGGACGAGACGAACTCCTCCTTGCGCGTCAGTTCGATCTCGCACGGAAGACCTGTCCTGATTGCCGCGTACGCCACAAGGTCGTCTATGAGGATCTCCTGCTTCGTGCCAAAGCCACCACCGATCCGGGGCTTGATGACGCGCAACTTGCTCATCGAGAGGCCCAGAACCTTCGAAACGATGCGGCGCACGTGCCAGGGGACTTGTGTGCTCGACACGATGACGAGCTTCCCCATGTCATCCGTATACGCGAATGCGGTATGGGTCTCCATCGGAGTGTGCTGGGCATAGTGCGTCTGGAACGTCTCCGAGATGGTCACCTCGGACTCCGCCAATGCCTTCTCGACGTCTCCAACGTTGATGTCGACATGCGCTGCCACATTGCGGGCAGAGTCATAGGCACCCTTGGGGTCCTCCGGATGGACGACCGGAGCTCCCGGCTTCATCGCATCGTCAGCATCGAGAACGGCGGGTTCTTCCTTGAAGCTCACCTTGATGAGTTTGAGCGCCTGCTCCGCCACTTCTGTGGAGTCGGCAAAAACGGCTGCCACACGATCGCCCACGAAGCGTACACGTTCCGTGAACATCTGGTTGTCGTAGGGAGAAGGCTCGGGCCAACCCTGGCCGGCGGTCGTATAGAACGTGCGCGGCGTGTTCTTCCAAGTTAGCACGAGCCGGACGCCAGGCAGCGCCTCTGCCACACTCGTATCGATTTCGTCGATGAGACCGTTCGCGATCGGGCTCGTCAGGATCTTCCCATGGAGACGGTTGGGAAAGTCACGCGCCGCAATGTCGTCCGTGTACATCGGAGCCCCGGTCACCAGTGCGTAGCCATCAACCTTGCCTACGGACTTGCCGACGACGTGCGTGGTCGGGTAGAAGCCTTGGGTCAGGTGACGGAAGCCCTTTCTCTCCGCGCTCATTCTGCATCTCCCTTCCGAAGCTGAGCAGCGGCATCGAGGACTGCCTCGACCTGCTGTTCATACCCGGAGCATCGACAGTAATTGCTGTCCATCGCCAGCCGGACTTCCTCTTCCGTAGGATCAGAGTTCTCGTCCAGCAGTGCCTTGGCAGACGTGATGGCACCTGGGACGCAGTAGCCACACTGAACTGCACCATTCCTCACGAACGCTTGCTGGAGGACGTGAGGGTGAGCCTGATCCCCGATGCCGCGAACGGTCGTGACAGCGTGCCCGTCGGCTTTGGCAGCCAGTGTCAGGCACGAAGCGACAGGATGCCCGTCCATCAGGACAGTGCACGCGCCACAGTCTCCGGAGCGACAGCTTCCCTTCACCTCAAGGAAGCCCTCACGCCTGAGAACGTCCAGAAGA
>JAPLGI010000057.1 GCA_026390245.1 Caldisericota bacterium | reverse complement strand
CTTTCCTATGCAGCACGAGCGTATGCAGGTGAACTTGAACTGACTGATTTTCGCCTGTCACCCACTTATGGGAATCTGGAGAATTTAGGCGACATCCTTGTCATCACCAGCACAAACGAAATCCTGTACCCTGACTGCGTGCTGCTCGCAGAGAAGCTCAAAAGAGCCCGTGGTACAGCTGTGCGCCTGGACGAGATACGGGGACTTTTCCACGATTTTGTTGTAGCCCCGGTACCTCAGACAGCAAGAACAATCGACGCTGTAGGCAAGTTCTTTGTGAGCGTCTGACATCACTGCCTGAGGGTCAACCACATCCTGAGCTTGCTCAGCAATTCGGTGCAGCCAGCTCTCTGCGTGAAGGCTTTCGAGTCCGCTTTCTGTGTCTCTTCTACGCCGGCTCCGTCGCCGGGACCGTCTGTTGTCCGGAGAGTTCGAGGAACACGGCACTCCAGGCGATTTCGACGGTGGGAAGAGCCCACAGGAGCCCGACACCCAGACAAAGAGCTCCCAGGATGACGACACCCGCAGAGGCAAGGCAGAGACCGAACAGCTCGCCCTTGTGCCCGTCGGTCGCGGCGGCGCTCTTCTGCAGTGCCTCCATGGGGCCCGCGCCCTGCGTCACCATGTAGTATCCGTACATACTGTAGCGAAGCCCCCAGACAACGCCGGGGACAATCAGCAGGATCATGCCGACGCCAACGATGAGGCCGTAGAGCAGCGTACCAACGACGAATTGCCCTACCCTCTCCCACGACAGGAAGAAGTTACCTGCTGTCACGTTTTCTCCGCGCGCGGCCAGCACCGATCCATGGACGATGCCCATCCGGACCCACAGGGACACGACATAGCCGACGAATCCAAGGACTGTCGCCATGATGGCGATCCCGGCCGTCTGCGGCCCCATGTTGTGCCACCAGAGCTGAAGACTCCGGTTGCCTCCCGCATCCACCCGCCACGTCACTGCACCATCCAGGATCCATTGCAGCGCAAGCGCCGGCAGGAATGCCCAGACCCACAGACGTGCCTTGTTCCACCCGTACCGTATCGACTGAAAAATCATCTTTGCGGCTCCTTGTTCCGACTTGTGGCGAGGCTCGTGTCCACGCTACACCATGGTGTACAGTTGTCCGATCCCGGAGGTTACGTCCTGCCCGTCCGTCCGCACTCTATGCGTAGTTCCCCTTTGAGCATGCTATCCCAATGACAGGGGGTGCTCTTCCATGGAGGCGGGAACCCAGCCCCTGGAGAGTCGTGGACTCCCGCCTGCGCCGAGTACGCCCTTCGTATTGAACTAACATGCTCAGGGGGGAATGACAGAACGAGAGGCGCTACCCGGTGAGCACGCTCCGAACAAACTCCTCTGCACCGGCCAGGTCCTGGAAGTCGGGGTGATGTCGATTGAACAGGACGAACCTGCCCAGGCAGAAGTAGTACTTCCCGTTCACCGCAATGCCACGCCGTGCCAGTAAGTCCTTCGTGATTCCAATAGCCTTGTCCTTGCTCCCCTCAAAGCCCGTGCCGAACACCGTCACATGTTTGACGAGAATTGGGTCGAGCCCCTCGATGAACTTCTTCACCGATGGGTCGACGTCGCCGGCATGGATCGATGCTCCCAGGAACAGCATTTCCACCGGCTCGCTCACCGTCGCTGTACTCACCGGCTCTGCCTCGCAGCCAGCGGCGCGTGCAATCGCCTGGGCCACCTTCTTCGTGTTGCCTGTCGCGGACTGGTACACTACCCTGACATTCATTTCGACCCCCCTTATCCGTTCACGTCCGGATCAGCCCCATTACCCTGTCCGTCAGCTCGCCCATGGTGTACGGCTTGTCCAGGAATCCCTGCACGATGCCGTCTTCGAGCATGCGCCGGACTTCTTCACTGGAGGTGTACCCCGACGTGAGCAGGACGGCCACCGTTGCATCCAGGGCTCGGATCCCGTGCACGATCTCGTCCGTCGTCATCCCCGGCATGGTCATGTCCAGCAGGACCAGTCCGACATCCGCATGCCGCTCCTCCAGGATGGCCATGGCCGAGGCACCGTCGGGCGCGGTCAAGACCGTACAGCCGCTCTTTGCAAGGAACGCCTGGGCCACCCTGGCCACCACCGGTTCGTCCTCGACCACCAGAACGGTCCCCTTGCAGCTGTCCCCCGAGGGGGGAGTGACGGTCACCGGCTGTCTGGGTTCTTCCAGGCAGCGGGGGAGGTAAATGTCGAAGGTGGTCCCCGGGGATGTTCGTTCAATCGGAGCGACGGTTGCGTCGGCACCCTCCCCGGATATTGCCGTGATCCATCCCCCGGCCTGCTTCACGGCACCGTAGACGATGGAGAGTCCTAGCCCTGTGCCCGAGCCGATCGGCTTGGTCGTGTAGAAGGGTTCGAAGAGGTGCTGCATGACCAGGGGCAATATCCCGGGACCGGTGTCCGTGACACTCATGTGGACGAACTCTCCTGTGCGTGCAAACGGCTGGGTCTGGACGTACTCCTCCCCCACGGTCTCATTTCTGGTGCGTATCGTCAGGATGCCTTTCCCCTGCATGGCATCCCGTGCGTTCACGGCAAGGTTGAGCAGAATCTGTGTCAGCTGTGACTGGTCCAGCAGGACGTTCCAGACCGTCTGCCCATCGTCCCGCACGATCTGCATCGTGGCCGGCAGGGATTGCTTCAGGATGGCCAGGGTCGTATCAAGGGCATCCGTGATCCTCACGGGCACCGGCAGAACCACGGCACTGCGGCCAAAGGTCAGTAGTCCTTTCGTGAGATCGGTTGCCTGACGGGCGGAGGTCTCGGCTGCGTTCACGTTCTCCAGCAGCGGGTCGGACGGAGAGAGACTGCTGCGCATGAGAGCGATGTTTCCCAGGATGCCGGTGAGCAGGTTGTTGAAGTCGTGCGCCACACCTCCTGCCAGTTCCCCGATGGCTTCCATCTTCTGGGACTGGCGGAGCTGAGCCTGCATTGCTTCCTTGTCTGCTTCCGCACGAACCCGGTCGGTGATGTCACGGTAGATACCATAACCCCCTTCCTGCCTCCCCTCGATCACAATGGGCGCGGTAATGAGAGAGACATGAATGAGAGTGCCATCTTTCCTGCGTCGTATCGTTTCCAGCTCAGTTTTCTCACGTTGGCGGATCGTTGCTGTCAGTGCCTTCGCTTCCTCCTGATGGGAGGGAGGTACCACCAGGTCATCGATACTCCGCCCGACGACCTCATCGACCTCATAGCCGAACATGCGGACAAACTCGGCATTCACCCTCATGACCCTGCCCTGGGTGTCGCTGATTGCAATGGCTTCCGGGGCTGTGTCAATGAGGCGGTCAAACAGCACTTGTTCACGCCGATGCTCTTCTTCTGCATTCTTGCGGTCCGTGATGTCACGACTGACACCCAGCGTTCCTGCCACTGAACCGTCCGGTGCGCGCAGGACGACCTTCTTGGTCAGGAACCTCCGGAGCCTGCCGTCAACACCCACCGCCGTGAACTCACCCTCACTGACACCCTTGTCGATGGCAACACGGTCATCGGCCACATACATCGCTGCTTTCTCGGGTGAGAAACATTCGGCATCCGTCTTGCCGATAATGTCGCCACCGACACTGGGGTCCACCATCCTGAAGGTCCTGTTGGCCGCGACATACCGCCCCGACGCGTCCTTGATCCACATCTCATCGGGAGAAGCCTCCAGGAACTGATCCCACTGCAGCTGCGCAAGCCGCAGCTTGTCCTCCTCCTGTTTGTGCGCCGTCGTTTCATGCAGTACGACCAGACGGCCTACAACAACCTCTCGCTTCGTGCAAAGCGGGTGGACGACCAAGTCGAACAGCCTGGCTTGTGACCCACTGCCCACCGCGATCTCGACGCGCTCGGTTTCATTGGACGTCAGGGACTCGTGAACACTGTTCAGCTCCTCCAGCACCAGGACGGCGGGCTGACCGTCCGCCTGCGCCAGAGAGTGACCTGTCAGCGTGGATGCGACTGGGTTGAGGTAGACAACCTCGCCGTCGACATCGATCAGGAAAACAGCATCCCCGGTACTGTCCATAAGAGCGTCACGACCGATGGGGATGATGTCTCTGATTCTGAAGTGAAGCAAGTCAAACACCAACGCCAGACCAAGCCCCATGAAGCCCAGAGGACCGAGGTCCAGCCCGCGCAGAGCACTGACGCGGAGGAGATAGATGAAGTTGCCCAGGATAGCCACCGTTCCTCCCGCTATCAAGACGGCCATCTGCCCCCGATAGAAACTGCCTGCTCGAAGCACGTGCCGGATGAGGACCACTCCTCCAGCAACCAGAAGCAGGTATGTATATGTCAGGTGGACCCAGAAGAGCAGTCCGTAGGTTTTCTCAAGTACCATCGTCCCGCTGGTCGTCGTCACGATTTCCATCGTCCGCCAGAACAGGTGGTGGCTTCCGTTCGTCCAGACGGCCAGCATGGTCAGGGCAGGCACAATCAGAAGAAGGACCAGCAGCCGGCGCGGGCACTTCCATTGACGACGGGTGTATGCCAGGGCGAAGACTAGCCAGGCAGCCGGCATGGTGACAATACCTGCGAACTCAAGTCGCATGAACCACACTGTCCGGACCATCGACATGCTGGAGACTTCGAACGAGGAACCGAACGCGTAGAGAGCCGCACCGACCATCATGACCGCGAAGGCGACCGCGCCATCGACCACTCGCCGCTTCCATGAAAGATAGGCAAGAAGGAGACAGACGGCAGAAACCCAGATCAGAACCGATGCATATGGTGCGTTCTGCATGTTCGCTCTTCTCCCCCTGGCCTTGCCGGCAGCACTACTGCAGCATGTATGAAGTTGAGCGCTTCTCGTCCGCCGGCATCAGCAAGACACTTTTTCTAATACTACGTCGATTGGCTGAGCAGTGCAAGAACCACGACAGCGGATCCAACCTGGACACGTCCACTGCTTCAAGATTGTCCAGGCAGACGGGGACGAGCGATAAGATCCGCAAGCCCCCAGCCTCGCGATGCTTGGCGGCAATCGTCTCCGTATACTTGGATGCTCTCTGAGCACTGTCCTGCCTAACGTTCCAACCACCGTTGGGGTCAGGTACTACGTGCGTGTGCTTTGTTGGCATATCCCCTTCTTGAATAGATGTGTCTCGCGGTTCTTGATCGATTCCGCAATGCGGCTGTCACTGCTGTGCAAGAAGCCCTTCCAAATCGGCCGGGTTGAATGAGACCGCCCAGACATCTACATGAAGGAACTTCGCCGCGCGTTTTCGTGTCATAATAACAGTTAGGACGCAAGCGCCCGCCGCGGTACCGTTTCGTGGCGGATGAGGAGAGACAATGAGAAGACCTGTGGTCATGATACTGGCGTTGATGGCTGCGTTGGCTGTGCTGGCAGGCTGCAAGAGAGCCAGCCCCGCGAGCCTGGAGCAGGCGCTGCGGTGGGACAATCCGGTCGGGTATGTCACGACCGGAGACATCGACAGCATCACGAAAGGCATGACCTATGCGGATATCATCACACGGCTCGGCCCGACCCATGATGTTGGCAGTGGCCTGCACGTGGCACACTACATCGTCGATGAGACGGAGAGCCTGTATCTCTCGTTCTGCAGTCTCGAAGACGTCTGTCGAAAAGATGGAGCCGAACTGCTGCAGAGCCTTGAACCTATCGACTTCTCTACCATTGGCATCAGGGGACTCGTCAAGGACATTGTACATGGCAAGGACGGCATCACCATGCTGGTCGAGGGGAAACAGAACCCGGACGCCACCCTCAACGCCGCGAACGTCACAGTCACAATGCAGTCCCGCGTGTATCGGGGACAGACACTCATCGGGGGGTCGTTTGGCTTCTCTGAGATCAAGGAAGGGAACACGGTCGAGGTCACGTTTGCGGGGCCCGTATCCATGAGCTACCCCGTGATGGGCGTCGCAGCGATCGTGCGTATCCTCGCACAGCCATAGACAACGAACCTGTGTGGCTTAGGTAAGAATACTTCCGGGAGTTGGCTGAAGCTGAACATTCATGACTGACGCGCTGCCCTCCACGCTTTTCCCATTGCTACATACATATGGCACCAAATCAAGTTTGCGCTGCCGTGCAACCGTCTTCCACGATCTGCAGGGCAAGCAAAGCCCCCCAGCCTCGCGGCCGGGGGCTTGTTGTACGGAAACGGGGCGGCGTCTAGTGCAGACCGGCCTCGCGATGTTTGGCGGCAATCGTCTCCGCCAGCGCGTCGATTGCCTGCATGTCGGCGGCACGAGGGTCACCTTTTGCAAGGACGGGCGTGAGGACTTCGGCCTTCAGTGGTGCGATGAGCCCGCCAAGGACGTCGACGATGCGCTGGCCCCACCCATAGGACCCGATGATGGACACGAATTGTGCCTTGGGACGGAGAACTCCAGCCAGATATGCGATCTCGATGGTTTTGGGGTGTGGCCCCGTCAGCACGGCAGGGGTGCCAATGACGATGGTCGCTGCGTCCACGAGAGACATCGCAATGTCGCCTATGTCGGAAGTTGTCAGGTCGAACCGCTCGACGGAAACCCCTCGATCGACGAGGGCCGCCGTGAGGTGATCGACCATCTTCAGCGTGCTCCCGTGCATGGAAACAAAGGGAATGACCACCTTGTTGTGTGGGGGGCCGCCTGCCCACTCACGATAGGCGTCCATAATGAACGCAGGGTCATTGTAGACGGGACCGTGGCTGGGACACACCATATCGATCTTCATGCCCGTCAGCTTGTCCAGGTTCTTGATGATAACGCCGCGGAACGGCATCATGATCTCGGCATAGTAGCGCTTGGCACCATGCATGATGGTCTCCCGATCGGCGAACACGCCCGACTGCGCCCGGTGCGAGCCAAAGAAGTCGCATGAGAACAGGATATGGTCTTCCTCGACGTAGGTACCCATCGTTTCGGGCCAGTGGACCCATGGCAGATACATGAACCGCAGGGTCTTGTTGCCCAGCGACAGGGTCTCGCCATCGCTGACGGTCCTGAACCGGTCCGACGGAATGTCCAGGAGTTCCTGCAGAAGCTCCTTGGCCTTCGGATTCGTCACCAGCACGGCCTCAGGGTACCGGGCGAGGACGGCAGGGATGGAACCGCTATGGTCCTGTTCAGCGTGCTGAGCTATCAGGTAGTCCAGATGGTCAACCGCGTCCAGCTGGGCCATCAGCACGTCCAGCTTGGCTGGATCGACCGCATCGAGCAGCGCGGTCTTCTCACTGCCCCGCACCAGATAGGAATTGTAGCTGGTCCCCTCCGGCAGAGGAATGAGAGAATCGAACAGCGTGCGGTCCCAGTCAACCGCCCCCATCAAGGTGACATCAGAAGTTATTGGCCGTGCATTCATGGCAACCTCCCCTTTGTAGTCAGCGGGCTACAGCAATGTTCCTTCAGTGAGCTTCTGGAACTGCTTTCTCCAGCATTGCGAGGAGCGTCCCCTGTTCATCCACTGTCAGTGCAGAGAGCATTGCCTCCAGCTTGGCTGCACGCAGAGAACGTGCCTTGGAAGAGATCTTCCTTCCCTGTGGCGAGAGATACAGACACACCGCACGCTGGTCGTCGGGATCCTCGTCGCGCAGCACGAGACCCATGCGTTCCAGCCTGCGGACGCCAATGCTGATCGTCGGAGCAGTCAGGTCAAGACGTTCGGCAGTATCCTGAACGCGGCATCCTGGATGCTCAGAAAGCGATAGCAGCAACGAAAGCTGAGATCCGGTCAAACCACCGACCCGACGTGGGTCCTCAGCCTCCCAGTAGCTGCGCAGCCTCGCCAGCACCATCTCCATGCGCTTGTTGTTCGTCATCTTTTTCATCACGGTTCCCCCTTACTTTGATAAGCTAAGAGTAGGAGGCATTTTTCATCAGTCAATGGCCTTCTGTAAAGATATCAAGGAGAAGGGGCCAGAAGCTCGGTCCTGACAGCGTTTGCAGTGTCGGTTCGCTGCGGGCTCCCT
>JAPLGI010000199.1 GCA_026390245.1 Caldisericota bacterium | reverse complement strand
TCGAACCAGGCCTGACCGCGACGGGCGATCCCCGGCTGCTGCGCATCGTCCTGGTCAACCTGCTGGACAACGCCTGGAAGTTCACTTCGAAACAGGCACATGCGCACATCGCCATGGGGACCGTGAACAACCCGGAGCACGGCCGTGCGTTCTTCGTGCGCGACGACGGAGCGGGGTTCGACCCCAGGTACACGAGCAAGCTGTTCGTGGCATTTCAGCGCTTGCACGCGCATGATGAGTTCCCGGGAACCGGTATCGGTCTTGCCACGGTCGCACGGGCCATCCGCCGCCATGGGGGCGACGTGTGGGCCGAAAGTGATGTCAACCAGGGAGCGACGTTCTACTTCACGATCCCAGACCTGCACGCATCCATTCCAACCAAGGAGGAACGACCATGAACGACAAGACCATTCTGCTTGTTGAGGACAACCCCGACGATGTTGAGCTGACCATCCGGGCGCTCAAGAAAAACAACATCGCCAACGAGGTCATCGTCACGCGCGACGGCGAGGAGGCCCTCGACTACCTGGCTGCGACCGGCAAGTACGCAGACCGGTCGCCCGCCGACCTTCCCCAGGTCGTCCTGCTGGACCTGAAGCTGCCGAAGGTGAGCGGACTCGAAGTCCTGCGCGCGGTGCGGGCAGACCCACGAACACGGCTGCTGCCGATCGTCGTCCTGACGTCATCCTCCGAAGAGCCGGACATCATCACCAGCTACCAGTTGGGGGCCAACAGCTACATTCGCAAGCCCGTGGACTTCAACCAGTTTCTGGAAGCTGTACGGCAGCTCGGTCTCTACTGGCTGGTGCTGAATCAGACAGCGCCGGCCAATCGCTGACACGCCGCCATCCGATGAAGCCTGCTTTGCGCGTCATTATCATTGAAGACAGCCCCGACGACGCTGCGCTGATCATCCGTGAACTGGAGCATACGGGCTACGCCGTCGAGGCGCAGCGCGTCCAGACAGCCGAAGAGCTGCAGGACGCGCTGGCGCATGGCACTTGGAACTTGGTGCTCGCTGACCACAGCCTGCCACGCTTCTCAGCCCCCGAGGGTCTGGCCATGATGTTGCAGACCGGGCTGGACGTGCCATTCATCGTCGTCTCAGGGAGCATCGGCGAGGAGATGGCAGTCCAGCTGATGCGGGACGGCGCGGCCGACTATGTGATGAAGGACCACCTGTCACGGCTTGGCCCTGCCGTTCAGCGTGAACTGCATGACGCAGACGAGCGCAAACGCAAACGCGACGTCGAGCAGGCATTGGCGAACAGCGAGAAACGCTACCGTCTCCTGGTCGAAAACCAGACCGACCTGCTCGTCAATACCGATCCACAGGGACGGCTCCTCTTCGCCAGCCCCAGCTACTGTGACCTGGTTGGCAGGAGCCTGCAGGAGCTGACAACTTCAAGTTACCAGCCGCTGATCCATCCCGACGACCTCGCGTCCGTCGCTGACGTCACCGCCAGCTTGTCCAGCCCACCCTACTCATGCCGGTCTGAGGCACGGACAATGACCGTGGGCGGCTGGCGATGGATCGAATGGAACTCCCATGCCAAACTCGACAGCCACGGAAGCGTCGTCGCCTTGATCGGTTCCGGCCGCGACATTACCGAACGCAAAGACATGGAGGAGAGTCTGGCAAGAGTCAAAACCCTTCTGGGCGAAACCGAGAAAACGGGCAGCATTGGTGGCTGGGCATTTGATGCACAGAAACTGACCCAGGAGTGGACGGAGGAAACCTTCCGCATTCTTGAGATCGATGTGGCCGAGGGCGAGCCGCAGGTACCTCGGGGTGTTGAGTATATTGCTCCCACCTACCGGCCAATGGCCGAACAAGGCATACAGAGGGCTATCGAATTCGGTGAACCGTTTGATCAGGACTGGGAGATCATCACCGCGAAAGGAAACAGGAAGTGGGTGCGCGCGGTCGCAAGAGCACATCAGGAACAGGGTAGGACCACAAGTGTCTCAGGATCCTTCCAGGACATCACCGAACGTAAGCAGGCCGAAGAGGCAGAGAGAGAGAGCGAACTACGCTACCGCACCTTCATCGATGTCACCTCCGATCTTGTGTTCCTGAAGGACGAGTCCTTCCGCTACATCATAAGCAACAAGGCGAACAATGCCTTCCTGGGGAGGTCTGAAACTGACGTGATTGGTTTCACAGACTTCGACCTCATGCCCAACAACGCGGCCATCGCCTGTCGGTCCAGCGACCAGGAGGCGCTAGCAAAGGGGATCAACGTCATCGGCGAGGAGACTGTGGACTCGAAGACCTACCAGACGATCAAGTTCCCGGTTCCCTTGTCGGAAGGGCATGTCGGTGTGGGTGGCTACGTCCGTGACATCACCGACCGCAAGCGCGCCGAAGAAGATACGGCAGCCCTGCAGGTACAGCTGGCCCAGTCCCAGAAGCTGGAGGCCATCGGCCAGCTGGCAGGCGGGGTGGCGCATGACTTCAACAACCTGCTGACCGGCATCCTGGGCAATGTCGCCATCATCCAGGGAGACCTGCCGGCATCAAACCCCCTGGTTGCCAACCTGCTGGCCGTGGAGACCGCCGCCCGTCAGGCTGCCGACCTGGCGAAGGGACTGCTGACCTTCAGCCGCAGGGCGGTGGTCGCAGCGGTGCCCCTCGATGTGGCGGAAGCGGTCGGGACGACGCTCACCATGCTGAGACAGTCGCTGCCGGCAACGATGAACATCGTACGCGACGTCGAACAGCCGGCGTGGAGTGTCCTTGCGGACCGTTCCCAGATCGCCCAGGTGATCCTCAACCTGGCAGTGAACGCACGGGATGCCATGCAGGGCAAGGGAACGCTCACCATCCGTCTCCGGAATGAGCAGGTCGGCGAGGAGTACGTTCGGACGCACCCCTTTGCACGCATCGGGGAGTTCGTCCACCTGGGCGTGAGTGACACCGGTCCCGGGATTTCCCCCGAGGTCCGGGAGCACCTCTTCGAGCCGTTCTACACGACCAAGCCTGCCGGTTCCGGGACGGGCCTGGGACTGTCCATCGTGTATGGTGCCGTCAAGCAGGCGGACGGATGGGTGACAGCAGACTCACCCCCAGGTGCAGGGACCATCTTCGACATCTTCCTGCCACGCTGTCTCGAGAAGCCAATCGCGCAAGGCGCGCCGGTCCACGTGTCCGCCCAGGTCTGCAGCGGGACTGTCCTGGTCGTGGAGGACGAACCGGTCGTGTGCGCTGTCGCTCAGTCCCTGCTGGCACGCTCTGGGTACACCGTCCTGACGGCCGGAGACGGGGCATCGGCACTGCGTGTGCTCCAGGAGCACCAGGGGAGCGTGGACCTCATCCTGCTGGACATGACCATGCCGGGGATGACGACGCAGGAAATCATTCCCGCTCTCCGCGCGTTCTCCCCGTCCGTCCCCATCCTGCTGACGTCGGGGTACACCTCCGGCGACATCGTGCAACGAATGCTTGAC
>JAPLGI010000181.1 GCA_026390245.1 Caldisericota bacterium | reverse complement strand
GTTCATCGCCGAGCAGCTCGGCGCAAGTGTTGGATGGGACTCCGTGAAACGAGAGGTGACCATTACCTACCCTGCTCCCTGAGAACCATCAGAGTAGTCCATCTCCTGATGCAGGCCCCTTCGCAAGGAGGGGCCTGTGCGCTTGATAGACGGAGTGAGCTGGTGTACAGTGTCAGGAGGACATTTCCTGAGAGGTGAGCATGAGGAACCGTCGTTCCAGCAAGTGGGCTACACTGGCAGTACTCCTCTGCTTCGCCCTGTTGCACCAGGCAGACCGCCTGATCGTCGGTCCACTGACGAGCTCGATCATGGACTCCTTTCACATCAATGAGGCCCAGATGGGCACGGTGCTGTCAGGGGCGCTGGTCACCGGTGGCCTGCTCTTCCCTCTCTGGGGATACCTTTTTGACCGGTTTTCGCGTGCGCGACTGCTGACCGTTGCTGCTGCCGTCTGGGGAGCGACGACATGGCTGTCGGCCATCGCCCCCACATTTGGGTGGTTCGTCGCGTCGCGCGCGGCGACTGGCATTGACGACGCCAGCGTCCCCGGGGCGTACAGCCTGCTGGCCGACACGTTCGAACCTCGTGTGCGTGGCAAGGTGTACGCGGCACTCAAGGTGTCAATCCCTGTCGGATACGTTGTAGGAGCGGCGCTCGCAACATTCCTGGCGCCTCGCATCGGGTGGCGATGGGTTTTCGTTGTGACCGGAGCCGCGGGTATTTTCGTCGCAGTGCTGGTGGCCCTGTTTGTGACAGATGTGCCACGAGGCGCGACCGAACCGGAGCTTGCAGGCGTCTCCGAGGAGTCGTTGACGTTTCACTGGTCTGTCGCGCGGCGACTGCTCAAGCGCAGGACCCTGGTGGCACTGTACGCTCAGGGATTTCTTGCGGTCATCCCCATCAACGTCGTAACCTTCTGGATGTACCGGTATCTGGAGACCGAGCGGCGCTATTCGGGGCGGGCCTCTCTCTCAGTTGCCATCGTCACTGTCACAGGACTCGCGATGGGCCTTCCACTTGGTGGGGCGCTGGGTGACAGGCTGTTCCGCGCGATGCCCAGGGGGCGCCTGCTCGTGGTTGCAGCGACCATACCAGGCTCACTTCTGCTCTGCGCAGCACTGCTGGTTCCAGCAGCAAACCAAGTCGCGTTTGCCCTGCTTTCCATGACTGGAGCCTTCCTGACGGGATTCGCAGCTCCCAACATCGTAGCCACCATTAGCGACGTCAGCCCGCCTGAAGTCCGCAGTACCGCGCTCGCCATGCAAAGTCTGGTGGAGACGACCGGAGCGGCGCTTGCACCGCTGCTGACTGGTGTCGTGGCATCGAAGATCAGCCTGGGGACCGCCTTCCTCGTGCTGATAGCGGGGGCGTCGGTGCTGTGGATCCCCTGCTATCTGATCGCGCTCAGGAGCGTGGCCGGCGACATCGAGCGGACACGATCAGAACTGCGGGCGCGGACCGAAAGCTGACTACAGCCAGGGGTTGTCGCCGAGTTCGGTGGCAATGGTCGTCGGTTCTCCATGACCAGGGAAGATCCGGGTTGCAGGCGGCAGGACCATCAGAGTGGCACGGATGCCAGTCAGCAGTTGCTCGAACTCCTCCTGGCTCGGAGCACGCCCGACGCCGCCTGCAAACAGTGTGTCGCCGACGAACGCATGGTCTCCCGTGATAAGTACGCTGCTGGTTGGCGTATGTCCCCGTATGGTCGCAATACGGTAGGTGATGAGCCCAAGGGGCAGTTCCTGTCCTGCAATCAGTGGAGATGGCTCAGCGTGCATGGCGAATGTGGATCCCATCTGCGCCGCGTAGTTCGCGACAGGATCGCTGGCAAGGCCGGCTTCCCGTGGGTCCATCAGCAGCGTCGCGTCAGGAAAACGCTTCATCGCCGTGTCGACGCCCGAAATGTGATCGAAGTGCCCATGGGTGCATACGATCCATCGCAGGTGGGCATTGGCGCTCTCGATGATAGTAGCCACTTCCTCAAGCTCGCGGTTCCAGACCATGCCGGGGTCCACCAGCATGAGTTCAGTCCCCGACTGCACCAGGTAGCAGTTGGTCAGCAAGGGGCCAACCGGCATGCGTGTGACCGTAGCTCCGCTCATCGTCTCGTGAAACTGTTCCATTTCAGCCTCCGTGTGTCGTAAGGAGAGTATACTCAAACCCAGGCAAACCGGGCAACGACAGACATGCTGGAAATGGACATTCTCTTCTTCCTGACTTGATGTTCAATCGCTAGTCTGGCCTGGGACGGGTCAGTTCTGTGATCCATGAGTTGATCGAACGATTTGCCTGTGCGTCACGTGCGTCGCCTCGTATGCATGACATGGTCATAGTGAATGTATACTATGAGTGGATCGAGAGATGTGGCCACGAGAGATGCAGCAGTGTGAGGAGAAGAAGCCATGAGACTATCCGTCATTGATGCAGAACGCTGTACAGGCTGCCAGATATGCATGTTTGCGTGCACTCGCCGGCTAGGCTTTGCAGGAACGGGCAAGACGGCGATCCATATCAAGTCCGTGGGTGGTATGGAACGTGGTCTCTCGGTGGTCGTGTGCCGCGCGTGTCAGGACCCCCCGTGTGCCAAGGTGTGCCCGGAGGACGCATTGGTGCAGCGCAAGGGCGGAGGAGTCATTCTGAATCCCTCAAAGTGCACCGGCTGTGGCCTTTGCCGGGAAGCGTGCATTGTCAGCGCCATCTTCTGGGATGATGAAGCGCAGAAGCCGATTATCTGCGTACATTGCGGCTACTGTGCCAAGTACTGTCCACATGGAGTGCTGGCGCTCGAAGAACGCCGCGAGGAGGTCCCCGATGCTGCCAAGTGACCCGCTTGCCAACGTCCTGTACATCGACCTGAGCAAGAAGCGCTCATGGCTCGAGCGTCGCGAGGACCTGTTCGGAAAGTACTTTGGAGGGGCGGGAGTCGGCATTCAGCTCCTGACCGAGAACTGCCCTGCGGGCATGGACCCGCTGGCTCCCGAGGCGCCGATCGTTTTGACGACAGGACCTCTGGATGGGCTCTTTCCTCTCGCATCCAAGACCGTGGCGATGTTCAAGTCGCCTCACACCGGCAATCTGGGCGAATCACATGCGGGAGGCCGTAGCGCGGTGGCTATCCGCATGTCGGGCCTCGGCGCAATTGTCATCACGGGCACCAACACGAATCCGGGCTACCTTAGCATAGAGGGAGGCAAGGCATATTTCCTCGATGCCACCACCCTGTGGGGCATGACTTCCAGCGTGACGGCCGGGCGCATCATTCGACAGAACGAGAGGTCAGCGGGCCTTCGCAGCATCATGCGCATTGGTCGTGCGGGTGAGAACCTGGTGACCTACGCCGACGTCAGCACCGAGACCTACAGGCACTTTGGTCGACTCGGCATGGGACACGACCTGGGAACGGCGGAGAACATCCAGCCCCTGTCTGCGCTCGGCGGGCTCCCGACACGCAACCTGCAGTCGGGACGCTTTGACTCTGCCGAAGCCATCTCGGGGGAGCATTACGCCGAGCACTACCTCGGTCGTCGCCTGGCCTGCTCGCATTGCCCTGTGGCATGTATCCACATAGCGGCCCTGCGCGAACCCTATCAGGATGAGGCATACTACTACAAGACGACGATGATCTCCTATGACTATGAGCCCATCTATGCGCTCGGCTCGATGCTTGGCATCAGAAATCCTGAGCAGGTGCTGAGCCTCATGGACAAGGTGGAGGTCCTGGGGTTGGATGCCATGAGCTCGGGCGTGTGCCTGGCCTGGGCAACCGAAGCGATGGAAAAGGGATTGGTCACCGAACAGGACACAGGCGGCCTGCAGCTCGAGTTTCGCAAGGTCGATGGGTATCTGGCGGGTGTTGAGGCAATCACGAGACGTTCCAATGAGTTCTGGAGGACACTGGGCCGTGGTGTGGACGCAGCAGCAGCCCGTTATGGAGGAGCGGATTTTGCCATGGCGTTTGGTGGCAACGAGATGCCTGGGTATCATACCGGTCCGGCCGGCTATCTGGGCTTCATGCTGGGAGCCCGTCACAGCCATCTGGACAATGCCGGCTACTCCATTGACCAGAAGGAACTGACCAAGGGATCCATTCCAGCCGAGCAGCTTGCTCAGAAGCTCATGGACGAGGAGCGCTGGCGCCAGGTGCTCAGTTCGCTGAGCGTATGCTTCTTCGCCAGGGGCATCTACACGCCGGAGTTGACACTGCGGGCGCTTGCTGCGGCAGGATACAGCCTGACCGCCGAACAGCTGGCAGCAACTGCAGACGACATCTATCGGGCGAAGTTCGCATTCAAGCTGGCCAACGGCTTTGACTTCAACAAGCTGACGATCCCGCATCGGATATTTGAGACGCCGGCTGTCGTAAATGGGTTTGATGAGGCGTATATGCGGCGCGCGATTGCGTTTGCAGGCGACCAGCTGGCCAGCCCGCGCGCAGAGCTGCGGCAGAGCAGCACAGGAGGACAATCATGACAGACAGGAACAGGGAACCGATGAGCAGCAGCGCCGAGGATCGCAAAGACCGCAGGCAGAGAGAACGCCTCGCGGAGCTGACGCGTTCGTTCAAGAAGGACCCCAGGGACTTCGTCCAGAAGGTGGAGCAGGCATGTCCGACGGGCACGCCACCTGCGACCGCACTGCTGGATGCCGCAGTGGTTCTTGCGGAGCAGGACGAGTTCAAACCAGCACTAGCCTTGCTGGACAGGGCGGTCGTGCTGTACGAGGCCAGGCATGACAACGCCGGCCTGGCTCGCGTCTACGTCAACATGGGCCCCTTGTATGGCATGCAGGGCGAACTGGAGAAGGGCGTCAGCATGTCGCTGAAAGCTGAAGCGCTGGCCAAGGCTCTGCCAGCCGATCCCGAATTCACGCTGCACTACGCGAGCGACCTCGGTGGCATGTATACAGAGATGGAGCAGTGGGACAAGGCCATGCACTACTTCCAGCTTGCCTGTGACACGTCGAAGGGCATGGGCAACAAGGAACTTGAAGCCGATGCTCTTCTCGTCATGAGCCAGGTGGCCATCGCGCAAGGAGACGCAGCGAAGGCGTGTGACCTCGCAGAGAAAGGGGGCGCTCTCGGCAGGACGCTCCATGACAGGCTTTTCCAGGCGCGGGCACTTCAGACGATCGGCGATGCGAGCGCGCTCGAGGGACACCATGACCGTGCCGTCGTCCTTTTCCAGCAGGCGCTGGACCTGGAGGCTGACCAGCCAGATCTGGAACTTCGACAGCAGTTATTCTGGGAAATGAGCGAGTCGTACGAAGAAGCGGGAAATGAAGAACTGGCGGAAGACTATCGCAGTCGCGCTGCCGACCTCGACGAGAGCGACGGAGACATGGACGAAGTGGACGACTCAGAAGCGTGATCACGCACCAGACATGGCTGTGCCGCGTCGTCAATTGCGACCTGCGGACAAGGAGGATGACATGTTGTACGAACGTGAATTGAAGCAGACAGCCAGAGCTCTCGTAGCTCCGCACAAAGGGATCCTGGCTGCCGACGAGAGTGTTGGAACGATCGGCAAGAGGTTTGCGAAGCTCGGTGTTCCATCGACGGCCGAGACGCATCGGGCCTACCGGGACATGTTGTTCACAACGTCCGGTATGGAGGAATTCATTGCGGGTGTCATCCTGTATGACGAAACGATTCGCCAGGAGTCTCTGGGTGGAACGCTGTTTCCCAGGCTGCTGGCCGAGAAGGGTGTTATCCCTGGCATCAAGGTCGATACGGGTGCGGTCGAGCTGGCACTTCATCCCGGCGAGAAAGTCACACAGGGGCTGGATGGTCTCCGCGAACGGCTGGCCGAGTATCGGTCGCTTGGTGCGCGGTTCACCAAGTGGCGTGCTGTCATCACCATCGGGCCCGGCATCCCCGGCAAGGCATGTATCAGTGCCAACGCCTCGGACCTTGCCCGCTACGCGGCACTGGCACAGGAAGCTGGACTGGTCCCCATCGTGGAACCAGAAGTCCTCATGGACGGAGATCACGACCAGGAGCACTGTGAGTTCATCACGTCGGGTGTCCTGAGGTCCGTCTTCAAGGAACTTGCGCGGCAGGGGGTCCTGCTTGAGGGAATCCTGCTCAAGCCGAGCATGATCATCGCGGGCAAGTCCTGCTCCCGCCAGGTGGGAGTCCAGGACGTCGCCGAGGCAACCGTGCGCACGCTGCGCCGTACCGTCCCTGCAGCCGTACCAGGGATTGTCTTCCTTTCAGGTGGGCAGTCGTCGGAACTGGCTACCGCTCACCTCAATGCGATGAACAAGCTGGGTCCGCATCCGTGGGAGTTGAGCTACTCGTACGGTCGGGCCCTGCAGGAGCCTGCACTGACCATCTGGCATGGCGAGGCGGCGAACGTCGCTGCGGCTCAGGCGGCCTTTTTTCATCGAAGCAAGTGCAACAGTGCCGCCCGGACGGGCTCATACACGCCCGAGCTTGAGCGCCAGCAGTAACAGGCAGTTTTCCAGGGGTTGTTCCTGAAACGACGTTCCGGCCAGTGGGGATGCCCCACTGGCCGGAAGCGCTGAGAAGGAGGAGAGGCGGGGAGGCTAGCCGCCCAGGTAGGCTTTCTTGACGTCCGGGTTGTCGCGCAGCTCCCTGGCTGTCCCTGATAGCACCAGAGAACCCGTTTCCAGAACGTATCCGCGGTGAGCTATGGATAGTGCTTTGAACGCGTTCTGTTCGACGAGCAGGATCGTCTTGCCCAGCCGGTTGATCTCGAGGATGATGCCGAAGATTTCCTCGACCAGGACAGGAGACAGACCCATCGAAGGTTCGTCGAGAAGCATGAACGGGTTGTTCTGCATCAGGCCCCGGCCGACAGCCAGCATCTGCTGTTCGCCGCCTGACAGGGTGCCCGATATCTGGTGACGGCGCTCCTTGAGCCTCGGAAACAGTGAGAATACCTTGTCCTGGTTGGGGCCGGCCGTCTTCTTGTCTTTGACCGACGACAGCGCCACGTCCAGGTTCTCCTGCACGGTCAGGTTGCCGAAGATGCCACGGCCTTCGGGCACCTGGGAGATACCCATGCGTGCGATGAGGTGTGGCGGGGTGTGCGTGATGTCGTGCCCGTCATAAATGATGCTGCCGGACGTTGCACGAAGGATACCCGAAATAGCGCGCAGCGTCGTCGACTTGCCGGCACCGTTGGCGCCGATGATCGAAACGATCTCGCCCTTCTCTACGCTGAAGGAGACGCCCTTCAGCGCACGGATGGAGCCATAGAAGACGTCGATGTTCTTGACTTCGAGCAGCATGTCAGGCCCCCTTTCCAAGGTACGCTTCGCAGACTCGGGGGTCGTTGCGGATATACTCGGGCACGCCTTCGCAAATGGTTTCGCCGAAGTCCATGACCTTGATACGCTCGCACACACCCATGACCACTCTCATCTGGTGCTCGATGAGCAGGATCGTCAGGTCGAATTTGTCGCGGAGCCAGTGGATCATTTCCATCAATTCGTCTGCCTCTGCTGGGTTCATGCCGGCTGCCGGCTCGTCCAGGATGAGCAGCCTCGGCTTGGTGGCCAGCGCACGCGCAATTTCCAGGCGTCGCTGGGCACCATAGGGGAGGGAACCCGAGACGTCCTCGGCATGTCCCTCCAGGTGAAACAGGCGCAGAAGGTCGATCGCGTAGTCGTCCACGAGCTGTTCGCCCTGCCAGTACTTGCGCGTGTGCAGGAACGCATCCGTATTGCCATAGGACATGCGGAAGTGATAGGCGATCTTGATGTTGTCGATCACGCTAGACTGACTGAACAGGCGGATGTTCTGGAACGTGCGTGCGATCCCTGCCTGTGTGATCTGGTAGGTCTTCTTGCCCACAATGTTCTGCCCATCGAAGACGATGGTGCCCTTGGTCGGCGTGTAGACGCCAGTGAGCACGTTGAAGACGGTCGTCTTGCCGGCGCCGTTGGGGCCGATGAGTCCTACGATCTCGCCGTGTTCCAGCTGGATGTTGAAGTCGGAAACCGCTCGTAGTCCGCCAAAGAACTGTGTGAGATGTTGAACATCGAGGAGAGCCATTATGCACTCACCTCCTTTCTCTGACGCTGGGGAATGAGGATGAACCTGAACTCCCTGGCGCCCATGATGCCTTCCGTCCGGAAGATCATCGTCAGGACAAGGATGAGAGGATAGATGACCATGCGCCACTGCTGCAGGGCACGCATCAGTTCAGGCAGGACGGTGAACACAGCTGGTCCGACAATAGCGCCGCTGATTGAGGTGGAGCCGCCGACGTACAGGTAGATGAGATACTCCAGCGACTTCACGAAGCTGAAGTTGTCCGGGTGGATGAACTGCAGCAAGTGCGCAAAGACGCCCCCTGAAACTCCGGCGAAGAAGGCTGAAAAGACAAACACAAAAACCTTCTGCTTTGTCGTATTGATGCCAGTGGCCTCGGCGGCGATTTCCGAGTCTCGGACTGCTTTCATTGAGCGTCCATGCGATGAGAACAAGTAGTTGCGCATGAGGACGACGCTCACGATGGTGAACACGAACACAACTTCAAGGTTCGTGAACTTGGGAATACCGCCAAGTCCGCGTGGGCCCCCAAGAGCATTGGTGACGCGGATGACCGTTCGGATGAGTTCATTGGCCGACAGCGTGACAATTGCCAGGTAGTCGCCCTTGAGACGCAGAGACGGCGTGCCGACAAGGTAGCCTGCTGCGGCAGCCAGCAATCCTCCTGCGAGAATCGCGAGAATGAAGACTGGGTAGCCGACCCAGGGATTTGTGACGCTGGTGTGCAGCCAGACCGTCGTGATCATGGCTGACGTGTAGGCGCCCACGGCCATGAAGCCTGCGTGGCCGATCGAGAACTGGCCAGTGAACCCGTTCACCATGCCCAGGCTGACGGTCATGACGATGTTGATGCCGGCGAGGGCAATGAGCTGGATGTAGTAGCCATTGAGGAGGGGTCCTCCATTGACGAGGGGCAGGACGCTCAGGAGCTTGACGACGACGTATGTCAGCACAAACGCGATCACCGTGACAGCGGTGCGATGTGTACGGAAGAAAGTCATGTCAGACCTTCTCCGGCATGAACTTGCCCAGCAACCCGCTCGGTCGAACAAGCAGGATGCCAATCAGGATGGCGAAAGCGATGCCGTATCCCAGGTTGGAGTTGACCGACGTCGCAAATGCCTCCGATATGCCCATGATGTATGCGCCAAGCACGGCGCCCGGGATATTGCCGATGCCCCCAAGAACTGCTGCGATGAATGCCTTCAGGCCCGGCCATATGCCCAGGAACGGAGATGCCAGCATGCCATACGTCGTGCCGTACAGGATGCCGCCAGCGCCTGCAAGCGCAGGGCCCACAATGAAAGCGGTACTGATGACGACGTCGATGTTGATGCCCATGAGGCTGGCTGTCGGCTTGTCGAACGCCACCGCGCGCATCTGTTTTCCGATGAGTGTCTTGTTGACGAACCAGAACAGCAGGACCATCAGGATGACAGATACTCCAACATCGAGCAGCAGCACGTTGGAAATGTTGAGGCCCAGGTTGCCGGGAATGGGAATGTTCCTGGCCACGATGAGGTCAGGGAACTTGCGGAACGCCGGGGTGAAAACAAATGGCAGAGCGCAGAAGTTCTCGAGGAACAGCGACACGCCAAGCGCCGTGATCAGAGCCGACAGGCGCGATTTGTAGCGCAATGGGCGATACGCCAGTTTCTCCATGATGAAGCCAAGCAGGCCAGTAATAAGCATGGCTGCGATGATTGTCGGGATGAAGGCGCCACCAAAAACCCTGGCCATGACGGGCGCAAGGAAGAATCCCATGTAGGCGCCGACCATGAAAATGTCGGCGTGAGCGAAGTTGATGAGGCGCACAATACCGTACACCATCGTGTAGCCCAGGGCAATCAGGGCATAGATGCTGCCGATCTGAATGCCGTTGATGAGTTGCTGCAGAAACTGGCCCATTTTTCTCCTCCAACAGAAGGCGCAGGGGCGTACCTGATTCCCCTGCGCCGAGATGCGTGCTAAGTTACGGGTTGACAGTCGTCAGGTACGTCTGCTCGCCGTTCACGATCTTGATGATAACGGCCGCCTTGATCGGGTTCCGGTTTGCGTCGAACTTGTAGGCACCGGCAATACCCGAGAAGGTCGTATTCTTCATGGCATCCCTGATGTCCGAGCCCTTGATGGAGCCTGCGGTCTTGAAGGCGTCGAGGAGCAGTCCTGCGGCGTCATAGGCAAGAGCGGCAAGCGCATCGGGAGCTTCCCCGTATTTGGTCGTGTACTTCGTGACAAAGTCCTGGACTTTGGGGCTCTTGTCGTCTTTGGAGAAGTGGTTGGAGAAGACGCCACCCTCGACAGCTGCGCCGCCAATCTTGACGAGGTCGGGTGAATCCCAGCCATCGCCACCGCCCGCGGGAACATTCAGGCCCATTGCGCGTGCCTGCTTGAGGATCGTTGCGGCAGAGGCGTAGTAGTTGGGCAGATAGAGGAATTCAGGATTGGTGGCCTTGATCTTGGTCAGCTGGGCCTTGTAGTCGACCGTCTTGTCTTCATCCGTGAATGCTTCAAAGGCGACAACCTTGCCGCCGTTCTTCTCAAAGCCTGCCTTGAAGAACTCCGCAAGGCCTTTGTTGTAGTCGTTGCCGTTGTCATAAAGAACTGCGGCCGTCTTGACCTTGAGGATGTTGTACGCGTAGTTGGCCATGACGGTGCCCTGGAACGGGTCGATGAAGCAGGCGCGGAAGATGTAGTCACCGACCAGGGTAACGGTCGCATTGGTCGACGTTGGCGAAATCTCCGGAACGCCGGCAGCCTGGCAAATAGGTGCGACAGCCAGAGAGACCTTGCTCATAACGGCGCCGACGATGCCGATGACCTTGTCCTGGTTGATGAGCTTCTGAGCGGCGCTGGCGCCGACTTCAGGAGCACCAGTATCGTCTTCATTGACATAGTTGATGGTCGTCTTGACGCCGCCGACCATTGCTCCTCCGGCAGTATTGAATTCTTCGACGGCCATGGCAACTCCCTGCTTGCTGGAAGTGCCAAACGTGGCCGAACCGCCCGTCATCGGGAAGATGCCGCCCATATTGACAACCTGCTCAGTAGGCAGAACCTCAGCTTTCTTGCATCCGACGCCAACGCTGGCAACAAGTGCGCAGACAAGAATAATCGCAAACAGTCTCCTCATGTGTTCTCCTCTCGTGATATGGATGTGTGGTACTGGTTCCGATTTGTGGAACGACAGAGCATCGTCAGGCTTGCAGGCCCGGTGACACCCCCTTTCCAAGAAAGCGGAAATACCCTGTGGCATGGGATCCGCGAGACATTCTGACAGCCGCGCACTCCAAGGGTTTGGGTCCCAGCTCACTGTGGGCTCCAGGCAGATCCCCGCTCGGGGAGCCTGAGGCAACGCAACCTGGGACAAGACGTGGGCATGGACCGACCGGGTGTGGTGAGCCATGGTACGAGAAAAAGACCGAGAACCATCTGATGTCCATACTGCATTCTTGCAAAGTGGGCAAAAAAGTCAAGAGGGGAGTGAAGAGACTCACGGGAAGACTATCGTCGAACGACATGAGACAGCTCGTTCCAACGTGACGGAGAGTGCAAGCCAGTGATTGAACCACAGAAGCGACGTCCGACGTGTTTGGCACTGGCCGGTGCAGGTACGCCAGCATGTGCGGAATATCCGATCACGACGAAATGGACCCCTACGCACCGCGTTTCAGCACCTCGCATCAAGCAAACCTGCTTCGCGACCTTCCTCGTGTCGCTTCATATGTTCAATCGCCATCTGCGTACACTATTGCCGTCCCGCCAGAATTGTCAAGTTGTGCGTGACTTCCTGTCCATCTGTCGTTCTATCAAGCCCGGCGGGATTGGATCTCAGGCAGACTGTCTTTGGAAGCGGAGCGCGGCCAGCGTGACAAGGGCAATGGCGCAGGCCAGCAGCAGAACACATGACCATAGGACCGAGGGTACGCCGAGACCCCGCTGTACAATGTTCTCGTAGGCATCTACGATCAGTGCTCCGGGGGTTGCCCGCGCTACTCGCTGGAATGCCGCCCCGGTGAACTGGAGAGGGACCCATGCACCGCCAAGGCCGGCAAGGACGAACATGAGGATCAGTGAGAGCGCTATGGCCTGCTCCTCGGAGCGAGACGCGACCCCGATGAGCAGACCGGTTGCCGCCACGAATGCCGAAGCGCAGACTGTCACAAGCAGCGTCGCGAAGGGGGCATGCACATACTGGACGCGGAGGACCAGCGCCGCGAAGAGGATCAGCATGCTCAGTTGCGCGAAGACCTGCACGAACATGGCAAGGTAGTGTCCCAGCAGGATGCCGGAACGCGACAGCCTGGTGGTCATGAGGCGGGCAAGGGTCCGTGACTTCCGTTCTTCGACGACGATCCCGGCGGCGCTGATGAGTCCGGCGATGGAGAACTGCAGCATCATGCTTGGGGATGTGTGTGCGAAGCCGCCAGCATTTCGCTGCTGTTCCGTCAGCTTGCTCGACACTGTCACGACCACGGTCTGAGGTTGTTCTTTCCACGCGGAGACTGCGGTCTCAAATGCATAGGTGAACTGCTCGAACGTGAGCGTCGAGGGCTTGCTGGACGCCAAGGTCGGCCCTGCTTCTCGATAGATAGCGGCTGTTGCGCGAGCCGTTCGTACCGCGCTCGTGAGGCGCGTCGACAGGTTTCCCAGCTCATTTCTGGCTGTCGTTCCACTGGTGCTTGCGACATCGACGACGCAGGGCAGGACAGGGTTGGTTCCGTCGTAGCAGGCGCGCAGGAATCCAACGGGAATGAAGACCACCGCGGTGACCTTGCCGTCCGTGACAGAAGCACGAAGTGACTGGTCGTCCACGCTTGCGGGTGTGGCCAGGCGAACGACGGTCGAGGATTCCACAAGGTCGACCAAGGCAGCATAGGCGGGGTCGCCCGTATCACCGGCGACGACCACCGGTGGACGAGTATCCGCAGGAGCGCCATAGCCACCAAAGACGAACCCGAACATGAGGGTAAACGTGATGGGCATGATCAGGATGAACACCAGGGACTTGCGGTCACGCAGGATCTGCCAGAGGTCCTTGATCGTCAGGTCGAAAGCACTCATGATGAGCGTTACGCGAACCGTCGCGCCATGCGGGCGCGGCCGACGAGGAACATGACTGCGGTCCAGGCGAGCAGGACTGCTGCGCTCGTGAGCAGCTGGCCCAAAGGGGCCCCGTCCATGGCTTGCCGGAAGGCGAGGAGTGACCAGCCCTGGGGAACGAAGAGAGCGACGCGCTGTCCCAGGCGGGCAGCGGAAGGGACGTTCATCGTGAACACGCTCGCGAGAGCAAGCATACCGGTCGCAGTTACGACTCCGCCAAACACGACCCCCGCCTGCCGAGTCGTCCTGAGGAAGGACATCAGAAAAATGCCGAAGGCAGAAGCACACAGGGCCGTCGACACGAGTGCGATCGCGATCGGCAGGATTCCGCCCCAGCGTATGCCGAGGGCGAGCGCCGCAACCAGCATCAGGACGAGCATCTGGAGAGCCGTAGTCAGCAGGATGGCCAGCATCTTGCCCTGCATGACGACTGCCGGAGTGGTCCTGGTGGTAAACAGGCGTTGCAGGGTCCCCTGCTCCTGTTCCAGCAGGATACTCTCGGCGCCGGCTGTTCCGGTGTAGTAGACGTAGAAGACCATCATGGCTGCCATGTACACAGCGAGGATCGTTGCAAGGAAACTCGCTGGTTTCTGCTGTTTCGCGGGAGGAGCTTCGACGTCGATGGCACCGACGTTGGTCTGTGCGGCCAGCGTTTCACTGACGAATTGCTGGACCGCCTGTCCCGCCTGGTCCGGCGATAGTGTGATTCCCGTTGCGGCGAGACTCATGGTCACGGTCGACTGCATGATGCGCACGGACGTGAATTCGTCGACAGATTGGCTGATGATGGCCCGGACGATACCGGGTCCGAGCGTGAGTGTCGGGTCCTGGTAGATTTCGACGGCTCCTTGTGGCGCACCCTGGAGGCAGGCCTTCGTGAACGTTGCAGGGATAATAACAGCAACCTGGGCGGCACGGGTATCCACGGCGTTGCGGGCAGCGTTGACTGACGTGACCGTCGTGACGGCAACGAGCTTCTGCAACGCGTCCGATGAGAGCACATGTGTCAGGATATCTCCTGCCGTGGTGGATGGGTCGGCATCGGAAGGATCGAGGTCAATGGCCTGATCGCCCTCGTCGAGATTGACCAGCACAATCTTTGTGGTCGGGACCGTGAACGTCTTATCGTCTGATGTGGCGGTCCCGCCGAACGCCACGGCGAACAGGCCAACGATGAGCAGAGGGACGACAAACATGAATATGAGCCCGAACAGGCTGGTGAACGAGTGTCGAATGTCCTTGAGGGCGATATCGAATGCCCGCATGGTTGGTCAGTCGCGCAGTGCGCGGCCGGTGAGATGAAGGAAGACCGCCTCGAGGTTCGGCTCCTGGACGTCCACCGACACGATCCTGACACCTGCCGCCGCGGCGCTCTCGAAGAGGCGAGGCAAGACGCGGTTGCTGTCCGTCGCAAACACACTCACAACGCCATCCTTGGACGTTACGTCGTGGATGTCCTCGAGTGTTTTCCAGTTCTCAAGCAGGCTTTCGGCTGTGCCATTGAGTCGCAGCTGGATACGGTCGAGCTCGCCAACGCTCGCGACCAGTTCGCGTTGTGTGCCTACCGCGACGAGCTTGCCGTGGTCCATGATGCCCACGTGGTCGGACAGCTCCTGTGCCTCTTCCATGTAGTGGGTCGTGTACAGGACCGTCATTCCCTGGTCGCGGAGCTGCTTGACGTTGTCCAGTATGGACCTGCGGCTTTGCGGGTCGATGCCGACGGTGGGCTCGTCCATGATGACCAGCGCGGGTTTGTGGAGAAGCGCGACAGCGATGTTCACGCGGCGCTTCATGCCGCCCGAGTACGTGCTGACACGGTCCTTCTGACGGTCTACGAGTCCGATGACCTCCAGGACCTCGTCGACACGGCGGGCAAGAGGAATGCCGCGGAGGTCCTGCATCTTTCCCCAGAACAGCAGGTTCTCACGGGCCGACAGGTCTCCGTACAGCGCGACCTCCTGTGGGACGACGCCGATGGATGCCTTAACCAGTTGACGTTCGGCTGAGACGCTGTGCCCCATGACGAGGGCGTCACCGGAATCAGGTTCGAGCAGACACGAGAGCATACTGATCAGAGTCGTCTTCCCGGCGCCATTGGGGCCAAGCAAACTGAAGATCTAGCCCTGGAGGACGTCAAACGAGACGCCGTCGACTGCACGAATCGATCCAAACGCCTTGCACAGATCCCGCACCTGGACCGCCACCGTTGTGT
>JAPLGI010000133.1 GCA_026390245.1 Caldisericota bacterium | reverse complement strand
GTAGGGAGCGAAATGCCGATCCAGCGAACCCCCAGGCCGTTCGTCTTGTCACGAAGGTATGGGGCGTACACCTTGCCTTCCCAGTGCCATTCCGGGTCGGCTTGCTTCTCAGTCACCTTGTACCTGCCGACGGGCGTGGCGCTTTCGCCGGTGGTCCCGATCGCGTCCGGGAATGCGAGAGTGCCGCCTACGGTTCTCAGGAGCGTGATGTGGAATGATTTGTCGACAAGAACCTCACTGGCCGTGGCGCCTCGGGCCGACGGTATGGCCACGACGGCAAGAGCCACGGCGAGGACTACAATGTAGAAGAAGAACGAGCGACGGTAATCTCTCATAGTGACTCCCATTATAGACAGCACTGGTCAGATGGCAACGATGCCAGAACGACAGGTGAATCAGAAGGGCCCCTCTCGGGGCCATCAATGTCTAAGAAGCGCTTCAACAGCGCAAGCAACAGGATGTCTTCTCGCCAAGTGGTGCGGGGAGAGGGAGTTGAACCCTCACGACCTTGCGATCACTAGGACCTGAACCTAGCGCGTCTGCCATTTCGCCACCCCCGCCTGAAGGGCTTGAGACTAACGCTCCAGTATGACCGGGATGACGATAGGCCGCCGGCGCGTTTTGTCGTATATATATTTAGCCGCGAATTTGCGTAAGTCAAGCTGCAAATCCGGCGTCGCGCGCACATCTTGTTTGCGATGGGTCACCATGTAGGCTTTCATCTCGCGGGTCAGGTCCGTCAGGATGGCGTCATCATCAGTCACAACGCCCTTCGTCACGATTTCCGGACCGGCAAGTATCTTTCCCGTCATCCTGTCGATGCTGACGACTGAGACCAGGATGCCATCTTTGGCCAGGCGGGCACGGTCAGTAAGGATGGGGCTGTCGGGCAGGCCCAGCGCGAGGCCGTCAATCAAGAGTCCTTCAGCTGGTATACGCTTGAGCGTTGTAAGGTGCTCACTGTCTACCGTGAAGCACTGGCCATTTTCCAGGATGAAGACGTGTGTGCCAGGGATACCAACACTTTCGGCGAGACGCTTGTTCCACAGTAGATGACGGTACTCTCCATGAATAGGCACGAAGAACTTGGGACGAGTCAGCGAGAGCATCAGCTTGAGGTCCCCCTGACCGCCATGGCCTGACACGTGTACCTTGTCCTCACGGCGGTAGAAGACGTTGGCGCCCCGGCGGAACAAGTTGTCGACCGTACGGGCCACCATTTCCTCGTTGCCCGGGATCGGATCTGCAGACAAGACGACCGTATCGCCTTTCGTGATCTTCACGAAGTCGTGTTCACCGCGAGCAAGACGTGACAGGCCGCTCATGGGCTCGCCTTGCGTTCCGGTGGTCACGATCAGCATCTTATCCTTGGGCACGTTTCCCATCTCATCCTGCTGTACGAAGACGTTTTCGGGTATTTCCATGATCTTGACCTTGCGTGCCACCTTGACGGAGCTGATGATGCTCCGGCCGTCCACAAAGATCTTGCGACCCTGAGGAGCAACGGCGTCCATGATCTGCTGAATCCGGTGGATGTTGCTGGAGAACGTGCTGAAGATGATGCGTCCCCTGGACTCGCGCACTATGCTGTCGAACGTAGACCGAAGATCGCGTTCTGAACCTGCGAAACCGGATTCCTCCGCATTCGTGGAATCGGACAGAAGCAGGAGTATCCCCTCGCGACCCAAAGCGCTGAATTTCTGAAGATCAATGGGTTTGTCGTCAACAGGAGTCTGGTCGATCTTGTAGTCGCCCGTGTGAAGGATGATCCCCTCACTCGTGCGGATGGCAATTGCCATGCTCTCCGGGACTGAATGGGTAACGCGGACGAACTCGACGTCCATGTTGCCTATCTTGATGCGGTCGCCCGCCTGTACCGCCCTGGTTTCGTATGGCTTCATGCGGCCCGGAATGACATCATCGATGATGCCGAGGGCGAACTTGCTTGCATAGATCGGTGCGCGGACGTGCTCCAGTGTGTAGCCGAGTGCACCGATATGGTCCATGTGCGAATGGGTGATGAGGATTCCGCGGACCTTGTCCTTGATCTGGTCCAGGTAGTCCATGTTGGGAATGACATAGTCGATGCCCTGCATATCGTATTCTGGGAACTTGAAGCCAGCATCGACAATTACTGCATCGTCATTGACCTCATAAACGGTCATGTTCTTGCCAATCTCCCCGAGACCTCCAAGGGGAGTGATGCGGATGATGTCGTGATGTTGAGTCGTACGTTCAGTGTGTTGCGATTGTATTTTAGTCATGGACATAGTGTAGCCACTTTGTTAGCGTTGAAAAGCATTACATTGTGGAGAGGGTATCAAACGTCAGACTGTCCAGTGTCCCGAATTGTATCATCGAGTGTTTCCGGCTGCTGAGAAGGTACGGGATTAGCCCCAGCCCGGCGTCTGAGGATCAATGAGGCGACGATTCCTGCTGCGATGATCGTGACGTCCGTCCATTGGTTTGGGGTCAGGCCGGCGACGTGAACAGGAATATAGCGGAAAAACTCGACGATAAAGCTGGTAGCGCCATAGAGGTACAGATACCAGATGAAGACCTGGCCATCGAAGCGCTTGCGCTTGCGCACGACCCAGAACAGAACGGCGAACGCGAGAAACCCGGAAGCGGAATTGAATAGTTGAGCTGGCCAGATCCTCTGATTGAGCAGATCACACTCAGATAGCGGGTTCGTGAAGATGACACCCAGCCAGGATGTCGTAGCGGTACCACCACAGCAGCCGTTGAGCCAGCATCCGATCTTGCCGATGCCGAAGGACAGAGCAAGCAAGGGCGCCACGATATCTGCCATCCGCCAGAATCCCATTCGCCGACGCCGAACCATGAAGTAGGCAGCGAGAACACCGCCGAGGATGCCTCCAAAATAGGAGAGGCCTCCTTCCCAGATGGCAAGGATGCGGAGGGGATGAGAGAGATACCACAGGACGTCGGGAGACGTCAGAATCCAGCCGATGCGAGCGCCGAGAATGCCTCCGATAACGGCAACGATGGCCAGATCCAGGACATCATCGGTGTTGATTCCCAGACGTCGTGAGTCAATGTACACGACGGTGATACTGATGGCGATTGCTACGGCGATCATTACACCATACCAGCGAATGGTGAGGCTTCCAATGACAAGAGCTATGGGGTGCATCAGTTCTCCTTTGTTGGCTTGTGAGCCTGCAATATCGGAATTATACTGCAAAAAAGTGGAGTTGCCAGTTCGGTTCGCTTCAATGCATGATGGTACGACAGGCGATCGACAAGGACGGCGTATCCAGGGCTGATTGAAGTCCGGACTGGAATTCGGGAGACTGCAATCATGAGTGAGACAGACAGAGTCATGGAGACCCTGAGACGGGTAGTGGACCCTGAAACAGGTGTAGATATCGTGACTGAAGGAATTGTCTATGGCTACACCGCCAATGAACTCGTTACGGAGATATGGATGAGCTTCATGAGCAGCACTCCGGCGTGCTCGTTCTGCAAGGCGATTGCCTGGTCGCTCATCGACAAGATCTCCGACCGGATTGTTGAGGAGTTGCAGAAGGAAGGATACCAGAACGTAAGAGTGGTCGACGCACTCAATCCGGAAATTTACTACAAGAGCGCTTGACGCGGCCCGCGCGTCCGCGTTGCGTTGACTGCACTGCGGTGCTATAACCTTGTCCATGGAAGACACACAACGCATATTGCAGGGGTTCGAGCCTTCGAGTCTGGACGAGTTCGTGGGCCAAGCAGCCATCGCAGGTCCGGGCACACCGCTTCGCAAGTTCGTCAGCGATCACGTGCCGTTTAGCGCGATCATCTGGGGTCCTCCGGGGTGTGGAAAGACGACGTTTGCACGGCTTGTGGCCAAAGACCTGGGCGAAGAGATGGAATACGTGACGGCCGTCTCAGCTGGCTTGCCTGAGCTGCGTCAAGTTGTGGCTCGCCACGTTGGCCGTCCCTTCCTTCTGGTTGTGGACGAAGTTCACCGATTCAACCGGATTCAGCAGGACTTCCTTCTGCCGATGCTGGAGAACCGGCTGATGACGTTCGTCGGTCTGACGACAGAGAGTCCATATGCCGCACTGTCGCCTGCGCTGCGTTCGAGGATTTTCATGCTGCGGTTTTCGCCGCTGACTACCGCCGAGATCACTCGTGTCCTCACTAAGGGGTGTGAGAAGGCGGGCATACAGGTGAGCGGGACCGTGCTGAATCGCGTGGCCGCGTTCAGTTCCGGGGATGCACGCGTCGCTGTCAATGCGCTTGTATGGCTATACCAGTCAGGCAGTCTGATAGAGGGAGCCGACCTCAGTGAACTACTCAAGGAAGTCCCGGTAGCCAAGAACTTTGAGCAGGAACACTATGACCTTGCCTCGGCATTCATCAAGTCCATGCGTGGCTCCGATCCAGATGCCGCACTGTACTACCTGGCGCGGATGATCGATGCAGGAGACGATCCTCTGTTCGTCGCTCGGCGCATGATCATCTTTGCGGCCGAAGATGTCGGCCTGGCGAATCCCTTTGCTATTGTGATGGCTACGGCCGCATATGATGCAGTGCATGCTGTTGGGTTGCCTGAAGCGATGCTGAACTTGACAGAGGTCGTCATCTATCTTGCTGGGAGCCCCAAGAACAATTCGGTGCTGGGGGCGATGCGCCGTGCCCGGGACCTTGCCCAGCAGACGAAGAACGTCGACACGCCCATTCAGCTTAAGAACAGCCGTACTGGACAGGCACTGTACAAGTATCCACACAGTTTCCCCGGGAACTGGGTTGCTCAGGAGTACTTTCCCGACGAGGTGCATGACCGGGCTGTGTACTTGCCCACTGGGGCCGGATATGAGCACGTGATCATTGGGTACTTGAAATCGCTTCGTGCGAAAAAACCGGAATAGACGTAGAGGAGTCGACTGTGCAGAAAGGATACTGGGAGGATTGCAGGAAGCTCGAATTCGAGGGAATCATTGCTGGTACGGCAAAGACAGAACAGGGTCTCGTCGTTCGATTCGAAACCACATATTTCTATCCTGAGTCGGGTGGACAGTTGGCAGACGGAGGGACGGTTGCCGGAACGACGATCCTGGACGCTCTGCAGGATGAAGCGGGCCCATACGTTCTCTTGCCTCAGGGATCTTCTGTTGACGTCGGGCAGCACGTGCCTTGTATCGTGGATGCTGAAAGACGCGGCCGCCACACCCAACTGCATTCTGCCCAGCACATTCTGAGCAGGTTGCTGGAGGGCAAGGGCATTTCCACCCTGTCCTTTCACATGACCGAGGAGGAAGCCAGCATCGAGATCAAGGCTTCAGCGGTTGGCGACGGCCTCCTGCCGGAAGTCGAAGATGCTGTGGAACGAGTTATCTGGCAGTGTCTGCCGGTCGAGACGCTGGTCGTCGACGCGGCAGATATTGCTTCCCACGATGTCCGCAAGATGCCCGAACTTGCAGGTGGGCCGCTGCGTCTTGTCCAGATAGGCGACCTTGACACAAATCCGTGCGGCGGGACTCATGTTGCCTCGACCGGAGAGATCGGCGGGTTCGCTATCGTGCGAACGGACAAGGTGCGAGGCAACATCCGTCTCTATTTCGTCGCGGGCCGAACGGCGACGGCGCACCGAAGACACTGTGATGAAGTGCTTCAGGATGCCGAACAGCGGCTGACCTGCGGAATCGGCGATATCTCGGCTTCGATAACAAAGCTGCAGCAGCGTGACCACGATACAGCCCGGCAGGTCAAGGGCTTGCTGGCAATTGCCGTGGACGGTCTTGCTCGCCAGGCCCTGGACGAAGTTATCTCTGGTGGCATTGCGGCGATCGTTCTCGACGATGTGCCAGGGGAGCTTGCTCGAATGCTGGTGGCCAAGCTGGCGTCAGCTCCGGGTCCAATCTGCGTGCTGGTCTATCCCGGTGGTGGCACTGATGGTCAGTTTGTGTGCTCCGTCCCGGCAGGAAGCGAGACGTTGCTGACGACCTTCGGTGAGCGGATGAAGAACTCCTTCGGAGCGAAGTCCGGCGGTGCTGGAAGAGTCCTTCAGGGGAGAGTCGACGCACGTATGACGCCGGACCAGCTGAAGTCCCTTCTGACTTCAGAATAGGCGTGGCCGGCAGGCAATTTGTTGATTGCATTGGTGTTCCAACTACACTGGTGACGGAGGTGGTTCTTGTGGAGGCGTGGGATTCCGCTGCTAGTGGGCTTCTGTATGGCCGGGGGAATCCACCTTCGACGGTTCTCCATCGCGGAGGTCAGCGTAGCGTGGACAAGAACCAGTGGGGATGAAAAGGTCATTCCCAGTGTCGATTTACTGCCTGAATGTAGCTGGCAAACACTACACTCCCGCACCGGTCGCGTAGCCGGCGGGTCACGTCGAAAAGGAGACGGACATGGGATCCATCATGGAAGCATCGCTGTTCACGCGCAAGATCGAAGCTGAGATCACGAAGGAGGTTGAACGCCTGAAGTCGGAAGGGCACAACCCTTCTTTGAGCGTTGTTGTGGTGGGCAACAGCCCGTCAACCATGGTCTACTTCAAGAACATGTCGCACAAGGGAGTGGAGCTTGGGTTCTACGTTGAGCTCAGGAAGATCGATGAGTCTACTGGGGCTGCTGACGTACTTGAGCTCATCCATCAACTGAACGAATCGAAGGACGTCGATGGTGTCCTCGTCGGGCTTCCTCTGCCAAAGGAATATGATGTGGACTCGATCCTGCACGCAATCAGCCCCGACAAGGACGTCGATGCCTTTCACCCTTTCAATATGGGGCAGCTGATGATTGGCAGGCCTCGCTTTGTTCCTGCCACCGCACGATCGATCATTGCCCTCCTCGAGAACTACGGTGTTCGTATCCAGGGCAGGAATGCAGTTGTCGTGGGTCGGAGCAATATTGTGGGCAAGCCAGTCGCCTCCCTGCTGCTCCAGCGCGATGCCACGGTCACCGTGTGCCACTCCAAGACCTCTGACTTGGCCAGGTACACGCGCGAGGCCGACATCCTGATCGTCTCGATGGGGAGACCCAGGGCGATTACCGCCGACTATGTCAAAGAGGGAGCGGTCGTCATCGACGTAGGAATCAACGACGTCAATGGGAAGATCGTGGGTGACGTTGATTTCGATGGGGTTCGCCCAAAAGTTTCGCTCATTACCCCGGTCCCAGGTGGCGTCGGTGTACTGACAACCCTGATGCTGTTTGACAATGTCCTCAAGGCGGCCCGGTTCAACAGCGGCAAGAGCTGATTCGGCGAGAGCCGACTACCAGTCGTAGATACTGCCGGCGCCCACCTGCCTGATTGACCCGTCAGGGCTCTCGAGAAGGAGGGCGCCTGTTCTTGATAGCCCAGCCACCCGGCCCGACTCGCGCTCGTCGTTGAATTCCACGGTGACCACCTCACCACGCAGGGCCAGATTGGCGTTCATCCAAGGGAAAAACGTGTCAAAGCCAAGCAGAATGAGCGTTCTCAGGTTCTGCTCGGCCATGCTCAGGATGGTCGCGCGGAGGCGGTGCGTATCGAGGCTGTGGCCCAACTCTGCGCTGAGCGAAGACGCGCGCGGCAATTGATCGTGCAGTATGATGTTGTTGACGTTGAGGCCGATCCCCACCAGCAAGGTCGTCGCTTCACATTGAACGAGCGTCTCGGCAAGGATGCCACAGACCTTGCGGCGGTTGACAAGCAGGTCGTTGGGCCACTTCACGAGCATGCGAAGGCCGGTTTCATTCAACACGACGCCTGCAACGGCATGCGCGGTGACCATTGCGGACTGACGGACCGCCTCGGCCGACGGCACGGCGAGCGCGAGCGTCATCCACAATCCCCCTGCTGGTGAATCCCAGTTCTTGCCTTGTCGTCCTCTTCCCCCGGACTGAACTTCGGCAATGACCGCAAATGGCAGCAAGTGGCCATCGAGGGCAATCTGACGTGCTGTGTCCTGGGTTGACCCCAGGTTCACATAGGTGAGGAGTTCCAAGGGTCCCCGCCGATGGCGTCCAGGAGCTCATGGAGGTGGCGCGGCGCGTCCGTGATGAAGATGCTTGCTCCACGGTCGACGAGGCGAGTCAGGACGCTCGCCCTGGTACTCGGAGGAAGCATGGCGATAGCTTCTTGCTGTACAATGACGGCATCCACTCGAGGAAGACCGACTGGGACCGGATGCACCGAGACGCTGCCAGAGGGGCCGTACAGAAGGTTGGCGGTCAGAAAGAGCCGTTCGGCGGGGACCCCGGCCAGCAGGAGTTGTCCGATGAAACCTGCTGACCCTTCCTCAGTGCACATGGCCAGCACAGGTCCATCGGTGCTCACCGGGCCAAACCCTTGCTGGATGACGACGGGCATTGCGGGACCAAGGCTTATGGATGGGCTGTTCGGCACCCAGGCTGTGACGGGGCAGGCGGCAGTGCCGGCAAGTTTCTGAGCTACGTCCTTGACCATGGACAAGTCGGAACCGACAACCACAAGGAAGTCCGATCGCTGCTCGAGGAGATTCCACGCGAGAGCAACGGCGT
This sequence comes from Caldisericota bacterium, assembly GCA_026390245.1. Taxonomy (GTDB): domain Bacteria; phylum Caldisericota; class Caldisericia; order Cryosericales; family Cryosericaceae; genus Cryosericum. The sequence continues at coordinate 3,126 of JAPLGI010000133.1, read as the reverse complement.
TGGCGGCATGATCGCGGACCCCCGGCGGCCGCAAGTCGCAGTCGACCAGCCCCCCTACTGCTGGACCGGCACCTCGGCCAAACCAGCTTCTGTCAGGGCGGGCAGTCGCAAGTCCTGCGAGAAGCTGCAGCCTCTTTGCAAGGTCTGACAGCTCGAACGGCTGCTGTGTCAGGATGTCGACAAGGCGGGTATACTGCTCCAGCGTCCCCATCACAACGCAGTCGACCCGTCCCGCATCCATGCGCAAAGCCCCGGCGGGAATTGCAACATCACCCCCCTTGGCCAGCATCTCCTGTTTCAGGATGTTGGCAGCCTGCGGGAGCAGGCCATTCACTCGCATAACAAGGAACAGTGCTTTGGCCGACATGATGCTGACACCGACCGGATAGCACCCGAGACCAGTCATAAGGTCTTGGGACTGCTGCGTGTTGGATACATGCAAGAGTGAGAGTTCCACAGTAGCTCCTTTCCGTCCCGGCTGTTCTCTCTCGGCCGCGGCCTACAAATTGTATTCTCCTGTTGCGGGACTACAATATACAAGGTCGAGATGTCTATTCTGCAAGTCGGGAGGAATGGAATGAAGAAGCGCCTGTCGGTTCTGCTCAGCGTGGTTCTCATACTGGGCTTGGTGTTTGCGAGCTTCCCGTTCAAGGCAGCCACCGCTGCCACGACGGTGAAGATAACCCTGCTCGAGACAAGTGACGTCCATGGTGCCATCTACCCCTATGATTACTTCAAGGACGCGCCCGCGAATGGCGGACTGGCAAAGCTGTCCACCCTGGTCAAGGCTGTCAGGGCCGATAACCCCAATACGCTTCTTCTGGACAATGGGGACAACCAGCAGGGCACGCCGCTCACGTATTACTTCAACAAGGTCGATACGGTCGCGAAGAACCCGATGATGGCGGCCATGAACATCATGGGCTACGATGCCATGACGCTTGGCAACCATGAGTTCAATTACGGGATGTCCATTGTCGACAAGGCGCGGTCAGAGGCAAAATTCCCCTGGCTCGCTGCCAACATCTATAAGGAAGACGGCACCAACTACTTTACGCCGTACATCGTCAAGACGGTTGCCGGTGTCAAGGTTGGCATCCTCGGCCTTACAACCAAAAACATCCCGAACTGGGAAGTCGCCGAACACATTAAGGGTCTTGTGTTCAAGGATACCGTCGAAGAGGCTCAGAAGTGGGTCAAGGTCCTCAAGGAGACAGAGAAGGTCGATCTTGTTGTGCTCCTGGCACATGAGGGGTTCGAAAAGGACATCGATACAGGCAAGGATCTTGGCACGTCCATCGAGAACCAGTGTTATGCCATTGCGACAACGGTTCCGGGCATCGACGTGTTGTTGACCGGGCACACCCATCTCTCCATTCCGGGCAAGACGCTTAACGGCGTTCTTGTCATGCAGCCAAAGAATGCGGGCGTGGAGATCTGCAAGGCGGACATCACGATGGAGCAGACCGCCACTGGCTGGAAGGTTGTCACAAAAACTGGAACCAATCTTCCCGTGACTGCGGATACCGTGGCTGACCAGGCTATTCTCGACGCAACCAAGACGCAGCACGAGGCCGCTGTCAGTTATATGACGCAGCCACTTGGCGAAGCCACTGGGGACTTCCCTGGTGCTGCTTCTCGCACGGAGGACAGCGCCATCATGGACCTGATTCAGAAGGTCCAGATGAAGTATGCCAACACCGATCTTTCGCTCGCGGCTATGCTGCCAGGTGTCGCTCCCAGTTTCAAAAAGGGCCCACTGACAGTCCGTGACATGTATTCGCTCTATATCTACGAGAACACGCTGTTTGCCATCAAGGTGACCGGACAGCAGATCAAGGATGAGCTTGAGTGGTCAGCAAACTATTTCAACAGATACACCTACAACAAGACGGCTACCAGTCTAGTCAACGCCAGTGTGGCTGGCTACAACTACGACATGCTGCAGGGAGCCGACTACGTCATCGACGTTACCAAGCCGGTTGGGCAGCGCATCAGCGGCCTGACGTATCATGGTCAGCCCATGGACATGGCTGCATCGTATACGCTGGCTCTCAACAACTACCGCGCTGGCGGCGGCGGATTCCTTGGGTTCAAGGGCTCACCGATCATTTACCAGTCCAGCGACGAGATTCGCAACCTAATGATCCAGTATGTTAAGGATGCAGGGAAAATTGATCCAATAGCCGACGGCAATTGGCACCTCGTACCGGACTATCTCAACTCACAGTATCGCGCGACCATCGATACACTCAACAGGCAGAGCGCGCTCAGCGAGTTCCCTTCAGGGGCATTCTCTCCTGATTCCACCTCTTCTCGCGGCGATCTCGCGGCGATCATCACTGGGTCGTACACCTCGATTGGCAGCCGCAATCACGGAAGCTCGTTCCTCGACGTAGCCAGCGACAGCTGGTACGCCCGGGCTGTCGGGACAGTAGAAGCTCTCAAGTTGATGAATGGCACATCGGCCAGGACGTTTGCGCCTGATGCTCCAGTGACGACGGAACAGGCAGTCACTGCCCTGATGAGAGCAAGCGGATTTGGGTATGAGGCCTCCAGGTACGATCTTTGCGCACAGCCTCTCGACAAGGTTCCCAACCTGTTCCGCAACACTGACGGTACGTGGGATTGGGAAGCACTTGCAGCAGATACGAAGAAGAACGGTGGGGCGACCATCAACATGCGTTCCGGCCAGTCTCTCGGCGGCGTGGAGATGTACGCTATATCTGCCCCCGTCGCCCCTGGAATGGTCGTCAATGGCTATCCGACAGGCAGCGACCTCAAGGCGTTCACGATGAAGAACGCCAAGTGGCTGCTGGACCGCACAGGGTATGCCCTCGGCACATGGTACTACAAGGGCAAGACCTATATTGATGTGAGCACGACAATCCCGTGGCGGGACTATGCAATCACGCTGGGCGAGGAATACGACCAGATCGCGATCTTTGACCTCGCCAATTTCGAGGACATCCCTACCGGTGGCACGAGTGGCAAGTCCGGCAAGAAGCCCAACATGAACCTCATCATCTCCGACTGGGCGCTGCCATACGTTGCCTTCGCCGAGTCCAAGGGGTTCATTACGCCTGCTCAGGCTACAGCGCCCAAGCACCAGCTTACGAGGGGCGA
>JAPLGI010000161.1 GCA_026390245.1 Caldisericota bacterium | reverse complement strand
CGAGACCGAGGATGAAGTGGTCGAGGCTGCAGGTGACGATATCAAGACATCCGAGCTTGAGGCGGCTCTTGTGGCGGACTTGTCGCCCAAAGCTGGATACGCGCCTCGCCTGCTTCGGCGTGGGGACGTCATCGACGTCTCTGTCGTCAAGCTCGAGCGTGACGGGGTCATGGTCAATGCCGGTGGAAAGGGAGACTACTACATTCCGCTCAACCGCCTGACTATGCGTACCGATGTAGCTGTTGACGAGATTGCGCATGTTGGCGAAACGATGAAGGTGGCCGTCGTGAAGGAAGAGGACGAACAGGGTACGGCGGTCCTGTCAAAGCTGAAGGCTGACCAGGAAGAGGTCTGGACTGACGTCGAGAAGTACTTTGACGAACAGACGATTGTCACTGCCAAAGTCACGAAGGCCATCAAGGGCGGTCTGCTTGTTGACATCGGAGTGCCCTGCTTCCTGCCACAATCGCAGGTCGCCAGCGACTATCGCAACAACTTGCCTTCGCTGGTTGGCCAGGACATCCCCGTCAAGGTCACCGAGTTTGACAAGAAGCTTCGTCGGATCATTGCCTCGCATCGTGCGGCGATGCAGGTTATCCGCCAGAAGCAGAAGAAGGAATTCTTCACCAAGATTCAGCCGGGAGACATCTATGAAGGCACCGTCAACGGTATCGCCGAGTTTGGTGCGTTTGTGGACATTGGCTATGGGGTCGAGGGTCTGGTTCATCTTTCGGAATTGACGTACGGCCGTCGTCGTCCCGTCGAGGAGATCGTCCAGAAGAAGGACAAGGTCAGGGTCAAGGTCCTGAAGGTCGATGAAGAGACGGGGAAGGTCTCTCTAAGCATCAAGCAGACGAAACCACATCCTTGGGAGACCATTGAGGAAGACTACCCTGTCGGTATGATCCTTGAGGGTGCAGTGATTCGTATTCTGACCTTTGGAGCCATCATCGAGCTGTCAGAGGGAGTCACCGGCCTTCTGCATATCTCGCAGATATCCAGCGAGAAGATTCGGAAGGTTGAAGACGTGCTGAACGTGGGAGATGTTGTTAGGGTCCGCGTGCTCGAGGTTCTGAAGGAAGAACGCAAGGTCAAGCTGAGCATGAAGGGTGTGGAAGGCAACGAGAGCCTGTTGGAACGTGAGCCGGGACAGAAGACTCCGTCGATGGAGCCTCGTTTGGACCTGGATGTGGCCGAAAGCACGATTGTCGAGACCGAGGTCGTCGAGGTCGAAGTTCTGGACGCGCAAGCCCCTGTCGTGGAGAACGTTGAGGTCGCTGCCGCTGAGCCTGTTCCGGCCGATGTCATCGAGATGAAGTCCGCAGGGGCTGAATCTCCTGTCGCGGAGAACGTTGAGGTCGCTGCTGCTGAGCCTGTTCCGGGCGAAGAGACTGCTCACCACGAAGAGACAGAGGGGCCGGCAGAAAGCTAACTGGCCAATCGGACCTGTTGGTGTGCTTCTTCGGAAGGCCACTTCCAGATAGGTTTGCTGTGACGGGGTTGCAGTGCCACGCAGAGATGTGTGGCCTCTGCACTCCGTCTTTTTTGTGGCGGGCACGGGCCAGAGGCAGTTGATGAGCTCCCGCGGGTTTCATGGAAGTGATATGGCGGTCGTCCTGCGATGGTTGTGCAAGAGCTCTGAATACAGGAGGATACAGTCATGGTAGCGTTTCTTTTTCCCGGACAGGGTTCACAATATGTGGGAATGGCGGGCAACATCGTCGATCCTGTTTTGGCGCGCAGGTTGTTTGAGCGGGCAAGCGACGTGCTCGGTCTGGACCTGTGGCATCTCGTCGATGCAGGTGACGAGGCCGAACTGACTCGTACTGAGAATACTCAGCCTGCTCTCTTTGCGACCGAGATGGCCTGGGTCGAAGCACTGACTGGCAGAGGCATAGTCTGCGACGTTGCTGCCGGTCACAGCCTGGGGGAGTTCAGTGCACTGTGCTGTGCTGGTGTTTTCACGTTTGAGGATGGCATTCGACTCGTGCGGCGTCGCGGAGAGATTATGGCAAGAGCCGCATCCAATTCGCCAGGCACCATGGCCGCAGTGGTAGGTCTGAACGAAAGCGATCTGGAGCTCGTTCTTGTGGAAGGGCATCAGTCTGGAATCGTGGAGGCTGCCAATTACAACGCGGTCGACCAGACGGTTGTGTCCGGCGAGACTGCTGCTGTCGATCGCGTCATAGCCGCTGTCAAGGCTCTGGGAAGAGGGCGCGCGATCAGGCTTCGCGTGAGTGCTCCCTTTCATTCGTCCATCATGGCCGAGGGTGCCGCCGAGTTTGGGGAGGTCATGCGTGACGTTGCGTTCGTGCGACCCCGCTTTCCCGTCGTGAACAATGTGGCTGCTCTGTCGGAGGTTGACCCGGAGGCGATCAAGGGTTCGCTTGTTGCCCAGTTCAGGAGTCCCGTACAGTGGTTGCGAACGATGGACACTCTGCAGAGGATGGGAGTCGGCGAGTACCTGGAGGTTGGGCCAAAGAGTGTACTGACTGTTCTCGCTCGCAAGGCTGTACCGGGAGGAAACGCCAGAGCCGTTGACGAGGAGAAATGGCAATGATGCTGGAAGGAAAGACCGCCCTGGTCACGGGAGGGTCTCGAGGCATAGGCAGGGGCATCGCCCTTGAACTTGCCTCCAAAGGAGCGAATGTCGTCATCGATTTTCACCAGAATCGCCAGGCGGCTGAGGAAGTGGTTGCAGCAGTGACCGCGATGGGCCGGCTGTGCGAGGCAGTCCAGGCAGACGTCGGGGATGCCGCCCAGGCGGACAATCTGGTTGCGCGAAGTATCGTCATGACCGGTTCGCTGGATATTCTTGT
>JAPLGI010000074.1 GCA_026390245.1 Caldisericota bacterium | reverse complement strand
CGGCGGAAGATGTTGTTGTATGCCTCGAACATGAGAGCATAGCTGAGTTCGACGGAGGCCTCGTTGCGATCAAAGCTGTAGGCATCCATCATGGTGAACTCGCGGCTCCGGATGAGGCCGTAACGGGGACGAATCTCATCACGATACTTGTTTGTGATGTGATAGAGGTTGAACGGCAGTTCCTTGTAGGAATGGCGTTCACTGCCGACAACAGAGGTGACCAGTTCCTCGTGCGTCGGCCCCAGACAGAACGAACGGCCTTTCCTGTCAGTCAGCTTGAACATCTCATCTCCGTACAGGTCCCACCGACCGGTTGCCTGCCACGGTTCAGAGGGCATCAACAGCGGCATCAGGATTTCCTGGGCGCCGTGGCTGTCCATCTCCTCGCGCACTATCTCTTCGATGTGCTGCTTGACGCGCAAGCCGAGACTGAGATAAGTGTAGATGCCAGAAGCCGACTTTCGCAGCAGGCCAGCGCGAAGCATGAGCTGACCGCTTATGGTATCGGCGTCCTGAGGAACTTCACGTAGACGCGGTGCAAAGACTTTGCTCAGATACAAGGTTTCCTCCTGATGTCACAGACAAGCTTCTATATTATAGATGCGGGGTCGGTTTTGCAAGGGAGTCGATTGCTGCTACTATGAACACGTACAGCGATCGGAAGAGAGCAGATCCTGGATGTCGGCGAAACAGGGAAGACGCGCAGTGTCGGGAGGGGCAGGTATTTGTGGGTGTCCCAGGAGAGACGTTGGCGTGAACCCTTGCCGTTTCCTGGCTTGCTCTCAGAAACAGGCCGTGGAGGGAAACCATGTACTTGGTCATCGCAGGAAACATTGGTGCAGGGAAGACGTCGCTTGCTCAGATGATCTCGCGTGAGCTCGGTTTTTCGGTCTATTTCGAAGCATTTGGCGACAACCCGTTTCTGCCAAGCTACTACCAGGACATGCGGCGTTGGGCATTTGCGACCCAGATCAGTTTCCTGGCTCTCCGGTACGAGCAGATTCTCAACCATGTCCTGATGAGCGATGTTCCTGCTATTCTTGACCGTTCCATCTATGAGGACCGCGAGATCTTTGCCAAGGCGCTTGTGCGCGATGGACTCCTGTCGCCTGACGAGTGGAACACGTATGACAAACTCTATCAGCTCATGGTACGCCGGCTTCCCAACCCCAACCTGCTCGTGTATCTTCGCCGGGATGTGCCCACACTGCTTGCCAACATTCGCAAACGCAATCGCAGTATTGAGAACATCAGCGGTGACTACCTGGAGGGCCTGAACAAGCAGTACGAAGAGTTCTACGGGGGCTGGCACTATCCCAAGGTCGTGTTCGAGGAGGACATCTTCGATCATTCCGCCGATGTGCTGCAGCTTGTCAAGAGTTCCATCTAGCGAAGCATTGTTTTTATTTTCACAAGTGCTTGCAATGTTGGCGCATGGGCCTAGAATTAGAAACGGCGTTTTAAAGCCCCATAACGGGACGGCTCTCCGTTCTCCCTGAGAGCCAACACCACACGTCACGGAGGCTATTATGGCAGGCGAGAAGAAGAACTGGTTCCAGGTGGCTCAAGACAGGATTCAGATCGCAGGTACGAAGCTCGGTCAGAATCCGGAGATCACGGAGATTCTCCGCAACCCGCAGAGGACGCTCAGCGTTTCCATTCCTGTTCGCATGGATGACGGGTCGACGAGGGTGTTCCAGGGATTCCGCTGCCAGCACATCAGGACGAGACTCTCGAAGATGTCAAGGCTCTGGCGACTCTCATGACGCTGAAGTGCGCGGTGGTAGGCCTTCCCTACGGCGGCGGCAAGGGCGGCATCGTTGTCGACCCGACCAAGTTGTCTACCGGCGAACTCGAGCGTCTCTCGCGCGGATACATCAGGGCACTAGGGACGTTTATCGGGCCGGACAAGGATGTGCCAGCTCCCGACGTGAACACGACCGGTCAGATCATGGCATGGATGATCGATGAATACAGCAAACTCACGGGGCACAACACTCCTGCTTTGATGACAGGCAAGCCCCTCATTCTTGGCGGCTCTCTTGGAAGAACTGCTGCGACTGGTCTGGGTGGCGTCTATTGTCTACGGATGGCTGCCAAGAAGCTTGGCATGAGTCTCAAGGGTGCTACCATCGCCGTCGAAGGTTTTGGCAACGTTGGCTTCTACGCTGCCCGGATCCTTCATGAAGAAGATGGCGCCAAGATCGTTGCCATCACCATGGTCAACGGTGGTGTCTACAATCCAAAGGGCATCAATCCTGACGATCTGAAGGCCTATGAGAACAAGAATGGCACGGTGAAGGGATACAAGGGGCTCGACAACATGTCGAACGAGCAGCTGCGTGCGCTGGACGTCGACGTCTATATCCCGGCGGCTCTCCAGAACGCTATCTTCAGGGACAATGCGAAGGACGTCAAGGCGAAGATTGTCGTCGAGCTGGCCAATGGTGGCGTCAACCCCGATGCCGACGAGATTCTTGAGAAGAACGGTGCTTTTGTCATCCCGGACATTCTGGGCAATGCCGGCGGCGTCACCGTCTCCTACTTCGAATGGGTCCAAAACAACTACGGCTACTACTGGTCTGAGAAGGAAGTCAACGAAAGGCTTGACCGTGTCATGACGGAGGCATTCGAGCGTGTCTACGCCATGCACACCAAGCACAAGGCGGACAAGGTCACGATGAGAATGGCAGCCGACATGGTTGCTGTCGAACGCGTTGGCGAGGCCATCAAGGTTCGCGGCTGGATAGGCTGACGGATCGGAGTTCTCTTTGGAGGGCGCGCTCACCGCGCCCTCCTTTCTTGTGGTGCATCCCACGAAATTGGAGGCAGCCTTGGTATTCAGGATTCTCGTCATCAATCCGGGCTCTACAACCACCAAGCTTTCCATCTTTGAGGATGAAGTCCCTGTCGTGACAGAAACTGTTTCGCATGATGCTGCGACAATTGCTCAATTCGCATCACTCATGGACCAGCTGCCAATGCGGTTGGCGATTGTCAAGGAATTCCTGGTCCGGCACAGTCTGGTAGTGCGGGATCTGGCAGCCATTGCCTGCCGGGGAGGGCTGTTGCGACCGCTGCCCTCAGGAACGTATCGAGTCGACGAGGCCATGGTCAGTGACCTTCAGGAACCTGCTATGGGAGCACATGCGTCCAACCTCGCTGCCTGCATCGGATTTGAGCTGTCGAAGGAATCGAGCGTTCCGGCATTCATTGTCGATCCCGTCGTTGTTGACGAATTGAATCCGTTGGCTCGCCTGTCCGGCCTCAAGGGAATTGACCGCGTGAGCATCTTTCATGCTCTCAACCAGAAGGCCGTTGCCAGGCAGGCGGCTTTGGACCTCGGCAAGCCGTATGAAGAAGCCAATCTCATCGTCGTTCACCTCGGCGGGGGAATCTCCATCGGGGCGCACCGGCTGGGTCGCGTGATCGACGTGAACAACGCACTCAACGGGGATGGGCCCTTTGCCCCCGAGAGAGCGGGCAGTCTGCCGGCAGTCGGTCTGGTCAAGTTGTGCTTTTCAGGTATTTACTCGCAGCCGGAGGTGATGAAGCTCCTCGCAGGAAAGGGAGGGTTGGTCAATCATCTCGGAACGAATGATGCTCGTACGGTCGAGAAGATGATCGAGGGTGGAGATGAACATGCTCGCCTGGTGTACACGGCAATGGCCTACACGATCGCGAAGACCATCGGAGAGATGGCCACGGTGCTCATGGGGAATGTCGATGCCATTGTCGTCACAGGAGGTATCGCCCGGTCAGCATTCCTCATCGACGAGATCACAAAACGCGTCCAGTTCATTGCACCGATCAAGGTATATCCGGGCGAGGACGAAATGAAGGCGTTGGCCCTGGGAGTGCTGCGCGTGCTGGATGGTTCAGCACCCGCGGATCAGTATCCACCAGAACAGGTGCCGGACGGACGGGCCTGAGCAGGTTGGACGCACGAGGCCATGCCTGAACTTGCTGACTTGTTTGGTCGACCTCGGGCAGGCCAGTCAATTGTGTTTGCCGGGCCATCCGGCTCAGGCAAGACCGAGGTCTCCATCAATCTCGCCCTGTCACTGATCCGGCTGACGACAGTCCACGTCACCATCTGTGACTTGGATGTCGTCAAGCCATACTTCCGTCTTCGTGACATGTTGCATCTGCTTACTGTGGCTGAGGCAGCGAGACTGAACATCGTGGAACCGGAGCGTCGGCTTCTTCATGCGGATCTCCCGACGTTCCCTTGGAATCTCCATGCGCTTCTGTCTTCTCCTGAGACAGTCAAAGTCATCGATGTCGGTGGAGACGCTATTGGGGCAGGGGCTGTTGCCCAGTTCCGCGAAACGATCATGGCCAGTGACTACCGCCTGTACATCGTGGTGAACACCCTGCGGCCCGGGATGGATGGTGATGACCGTTTGAAGCGCATGCTGGAGGCCATTCGCACGGGAGCACGCCTTGCTGTGAGCGGGCTTGTTGCCAACACGAATCTGCAGGCTGAGACGACCGCCGACGAGGTACAGCGTGGCTACGACGCGGTCAAGGCTCTGGGCGACGACGAAGGGTTGCCCGTTGTTGCAGTGCTCGTTTCGCCGGAGTACGCCGATCAGGTAGTGCATCGACTCTCGCCAGATGCTGTCGGGCTGCTGTCGGTGATTCGCATCTTCAATCGCATTATGGATACCGTCGGGTCACAAACGGAATTTTGAAACAACGTGGAGGCTAACCTTGGAACGAGTCTCGATCGATGAACAGCGGTGCAAGAGTTGCGGTCTGTGCATTAGCGTCTGCCCCGTCAAAATCCTGATCATCAGTGACCGGTTGAACGCCCGTGGCTTCAGGCCTGCACAGTGTACGGATCAGGACAAATGCACGAGTTGTGGCTCGTGCGTGCTTGTCTGTCCTGACATTGCCATCGAATTGCACAGAGAGGTGAAGGCATGAGCAACAAGGTCCTCATGAAGGGGGCGGAAGCCCTGGCCGAAGGTGCCATTCAGGCGGGATGCCGGTACTATTTTGGCTATCCGATCACCCCACAGAATGAGACGCCTGAGTACATGAGCCGCCGCCTCCCGGAGGTTGGTGGCAGATTCGTGCAGGCCGAGAGCGAGGTTGCCTCCATCAATATGGTCTACGGTGCTGCCTGCGCAGGCGTGCGCGTGATGACATCGTCCTCCAGCCCCGGGATTTCTCTGATGCAGGAAGGCATATCCTACATCAGCGGCTCCGACGTCCCATGCGTGATCATGAACGCCATGCGTGGCGGTCCCGGCCTTGGCAACATTGCCCCTGCCCAGGCAGACTATTTCCAGGCAGTCAAGGGAGGTGGCAACGGAGACTACAAGCGCATTGTCCTGGCTCCGTCCTCGATTCAGGAAGGAGTCGACCTGTTCATCGACGCGTTTGAATTGGCAGACAAGTACCGCATGGTGGTGATGGTGATCGTTGATGGACTCATCGGGCAGATGATGGAACCTGTAGAGTTCAAGACCAGGGTCGATGTTTCCACGCTCAAGACGCCAGAGTGGGCGACAGTCGGACGACACGGACGTGACCATGCAAATATCATCACCAGCCTTACATTGGATGCCCCGGGACTTGAACAGTGGAACCTCAAGCTCCAGGCAAAGTACGCACAGGTCGAGCTGGCGGAGAGTCGTATCGAGGAGTATCAGATGGATGATGCCGACTATGCGATCATTGCCTATGGCACCATGGCACGTATCGCGAAAACGACCGTGCGGATTGCGCGCGCCCAGGGGATCAAGCTCGGGCTGTTGCGTCCGATCACGGTTTGGCCATTTCCTGCCAAGCAGATCCAGGCGTACATCGGGAAACTGAAGGGGACTCTGACGGTTGAACTTGCGTACAGACAGCTGTTTGAGGATGTCCAGCTGACTTTGTGCGACAAGATGCCGCTCGGCTGGTATGGACGGGGTGGCGGAATCGTGCCGGGGCCTCAGGAGATACTGACCGCTTTTGAAGAGCAGTTTGGGAAAGGACGGTAGAGCCATGGCAGAACAGATGAAAGTCATCTACGAACGTCCCAAGTCGTGGGCAAACAAGGTAACCCACTACTGCCCGGGTTGTACGCACGGGGTCGCCCACCGGCTTATCGCCGAGCTGGTGGATGAGATGGACCTCCTGGACAAGACCATCGGGGTCTGGCCGGTCGGCTGTTCCGTTCTCGGATACGACTACTTCGACTTTGACAGTGTCGAGGCTGCTCATGGCCGGGCTCCAGCGATGGCTACGGGCATCAAGGTCACGAATCCGGACAACTTCGTGTTCACGTACCAGGGAGATGGCGACCTTGCGAGCATCGGCATGGCAGAGATCGTCCACGCTGCTGCACGCGGGTGGCCCATCACGGCCATCTTCATCAACAACGGAAACTACGGCATGACCGGTGGTCAGATGGCGCCGACAACGCTTCTCGGGCAGAAGACCACGACAAGCCCTCTCGGCCGTACGCCGCAAGATAACGGTTTCCCTATCCGTGTGGCCGAAATGCTCGCCCAGCTTGATGGTCCGGCCTACATCGCCCGCGTTTCTCTGGACTCGCCGGTCAATATCCGCAAGGCGAAGAGTGCCATGCGCAAGGCCTTCAATGCCCAGATCCGCGGTATTGGATTCTCTCTGGTCGAGTGTCTTTCGACCTGTCCGACGAACTGGAGACTGACGCCTGTGGAATCAATGGAACGTGTCCGAAAGGAAGTCATGCCGTATTTCCCACTTGGTGAGTTCAAGGTCGTCGAAGGGGTGCTGTGATGGAGCACAATGTAGTCATTGCGGGGTTCGGCGGTCAGGGCGTCATGCTTCTCGGCGAGTTGCTGGCGCACGCAGGCATGGACGAAGGCAAGGAAGTCACATGGCTGCCCTCGTACGGCCCAGAACAGCGTGGTGGAACAGCCAACTGTGCCGTTGTGGTCGCGGATGAGCCTATTGCATCGCCGATCCTGACTGATCCACAGGCGGCAATCGTCTTCAATCGGCAGTCGTTCGACAAGTTCGAGCCAGTGGTCGAGAAGGGAGGTTTGCTCGTTCTGGACTCAACGCTGATTGACAGGAAATCTTCCCGCGCTGATCTAGACGTGGTTTACATTCCTGCGACAGATATTGCTATGGAACTGGGCAACTCCAAGTTCACCAACATGGTGTTGTTGGGTGCCTACCTTGGCAAGGTCAAGCCGATTAGTATGGCATCAGTTCATGGGTCTCTGGCGGTGTTTCTCACGGGCAAGAAGGCCGCTCTCATCGAGGTCAACAAGAAGGCGCTGCAGGCTGGCGTCGACTTCGTCAACAAGAAGTAGGGACTGGGAAATGGCAGAACTCCTTGTCAGGAACGCTCGCATCGTCTATCCGGCGACGAGGGGTTTTGTCATCGACCATGGATGGCTGCTTGTGCGAGAGGGTGTCATCGCTGGCTTGGGCGCCGGGGCAGTTCCCGTCGAAGTCGGCAGACCGGCCAGGGGAAGGCAGGAGATCGATGCGGCCGGCATGACGCTGCTTCCGGGGCTGCTCAACACCCACATGCACTTGTACTCGATGTACTCGCGAGGCATCAGCACCGGGCGTGTATCGCGCGGCTTCCTCGACGTGCTCCAGGATCTCTGGTGGCGGCTGGACCGCTCCCTGCTCAAGGATGCCTGCTGGATGAGTGCAGCGTTCAGCGGGATGGACTCTTTGCGGTGCGGCACGACGACAATCATCGATCATCACGCTTCTCCGAGCTACATCATGGAAAGCCTGTCAACACTGTCCAATGCGCTATGCAAGATCGGTCTGCGGCATGTGCTCTCCTATGAGATCACCGATCGCAACGGCGTGCCCGGGGCGGTTGAAGGCATCGAGGAGAACCTTCGTTTCTTCGACGAAGTCCACGACAAGAGAGAGCTGGCTTCGGCCATGGTAGGCCTGCATGCTTCGTTCACGGTCTCGGGCGCCACACTGGCTGCGTTGCGGCAGAGAGTCGGGTCGCGTGACCCGGGATATCATATACACGTGGCTGAGGGTGCCATCGACGAAGAGGACAGTCTCAGCAGGTACGGGAAGCTCATCGTGGCTCGCCTGGACGAGGCGGGGCTGCTCGGTCCCCGATCGATCGCGGTGCATTGCGTCGGCGTCGGCGCATCGGAGCGTGAATTGCTTGCAGCATCAGGGACGCCTGTCGTGGTGAACACCATGTCCAACATGAACAACGCGGTCGGTCTTCCCGCTGTTCGGGAGATGCTGGAGGCTGGGATACAGGTCGGCATCGGGACAGATGGCTACACAGCCAACATGTTTGAGGAGTTCCGTAACACGCTTGTCGGACTGAGACACCGGTATGAGGATCCGGCTGGTTTCTGGAGTCAGGTGCAGGAGGCTCAGATCGAGACAAATGCCGATATCGTGTCGCGTCTGACAGGGTGCACGGTGGGCCGCCTGGAGGAAGGGGCAGTCGCGGACTTTGTTCTGGTTGACTATGCGAGTCCTACCCCGTTGAACTCGGGAAATGCTTTTGGCCACATGTTCTTTGGCATGTCGGCAGACCTGGTCGATACGGTCGTTGTCAACGGAAAGGTTGTTGTGAAGGGACACCAGGTCCTGGCCGTGAACAGGGAGGACCTCGAGCGGGAGTCACAGAAGGTCGCAAAGGCTGTCTGGGAGGCGTTTGACAGGCTGTCCTGGCTTCCTGCGTCCAACTGACAGAGATGTACTTGACATAGGTGACTGGGGCAAGGGCCTGAACCCTTGTTCCTGCATTGCATTTCCTCTGTTTCATGGTACCATGTAGGAGTCAGAAAACAGGAGGATTGAGCATGCAGGATTCTCAGTACACCGCAAAGGACATCAAGGTACTTGAAGGTCTGGAACACGTTCGAACCAGACCCTCAATGTATATAGGCTCGACCGACTCACGGGGCCTGCATCATCTCGTGCAGGAAGTCGTGGACAATGCCATCGACGAATCCATGGCTGGCTTCTGCACCAGGATTGACGTTGGGCTCAGCGCGGACCACAAGACCGTCGACGTGCACGACAATGGCCGCGGCATACCGACCGACATGCACCCTGTGCTGGGCATATCGGGTGTCGAAGTAGCGTTGACACGCCTCAATGCGGGCGGCAAGTTCGACAAGAAGAGCTACCACGTTTCCGGTGGCTTGCATGGCGTTGGTGTCTCCGTGGTCAATGCACTCTCGAACCGCCTGTATGTCGAAGTGACCCAGTGGGGAAAGGTGTTTCAGCAGGAATTCAGTCGTGGCAAGCCGACATACCACCTCCGTGTCAAGGAGGAGGGCATATCTGCTGGCGTCTCAGGCACCTATGTGAGCTTCACTCCAGATGAAGAGATCTTCGGCGAGTTTGTCTTCGATCCCGAACGCATCGGCAAGCGGCTGCGTGAATTGGCTTTTCTGAACTCTGGACTGGAAATCGATTTTGTCGATCGCGCGACCGAAGAGGTTCAGGTCTTCAAGTATGACAAGGGGCTCATTGAGTTCGTGCGATATATGAACGAAGGCAGTGAGGTCGTCCCGCCGGACCCTGTCCATTTCATGCGGGACACCGAGGGTCTCTTTCTTGAGGTTGCCTTTCAGTACAACACCGGCTACAACGACCAGATGATCTCCTACGTCAACAACATCAATACGGTGGACGGTGGCGTCCACGAACTGGCTTTCAAGAATGCCTACACGCGCCTGTTCAATGCCAAGGCGCGACAGGTGAAGCTGATCAAGCCCGAGGACAGTCTTGGGGGCGAGGACATTCGCGAAGGCCTGGTGATCATCATCAACCTGCGTATCGCTGATCCGCAATTTGAGGGCCAGACCAAGACGCGTCTCGGGAATGCGGATCTCAAGGGCCCCATCGAGGCTGCGGTCGAGGAAGAGGTCGAGCTGTACCTCGACAAGCACATCGATGAGTTCAAGGCAATGGCCAACAAGGCCGTCAGTGCGAAGTTGGCACGTGAGGCGGCGCGCAAGGCTCGTGACCTCGTCCGGCGCAAAACCGAGCTGGATGGCGGGCGCCTGCCAGGCAAGCTTGCAGACTGTTCATCTCAGGACCCTGCTGAATCAGAGCTCTATATCGTTGAGGGTGACTCCGCAGGCGGTAGTGCCAAGCAGGGACGGAACCGGCGTACCCAGGCGATTCTTCCCCTGAGGGGCAAGATTCTGAACGTGGAGAAGGTCGGCATCCACAGAGCTCTTGAGAATGAGGAGATCAAGGCCCTCATCACCTCTATCGGCACGGGGGTCATGGATGACATCAAAATCGAGAAGCTTCGCTACCATAAGATCGTCATCATGACAGATGCCGATGTCGACGGAGCGCATATCCGGACGCTGCTGTTGACATTCTTCTATCGCTACATGCGCCCGCTTGTGGTCAACCGGAACATCTACTTCGCCCAGCCTCCGCTGTTTGCAATCCTGGACGGCAAGACGACGCACTATGCATTCTCCGACGAAGAGCTTCGGACACTGCTGTCGCAAACGAAGGGCAAGCCTGATGTCCAACGTTACAAGGGACTGGGAGAGATGAACCCCGAGCAGTTGTGGTCGACGACGATGGACCCGGCGACTCGCCTGATGGGACGCGTCACGCTGGAGGAAGCCGAAGAGGCTGAGCGTATTTTCACACTGCTCATGGGCGAGAAGGTAGAGCCTCGCCGCAAGTTTATCATTGATCACGCGCGTGAAGTCTATAACCTGGACATATAGCGAAGCGAGGGACACTGATGCCAGAAAACGATAGAGTATTCAACGTCTACGTCGAGGACGAGATGAAGAAGTCTTACCTCGAGTACTCGATGAGCGTCATCATTGGTCGAGCACTGCCGGACTTCCGCGATGGCCTGAAACCCGTGCATCGCCGTATCCTTTTTGCCATGTATGAGCTTGGCTGTTTCTGGAACAAGCCCTACAAGAAGAGCGCTCGCATCGTCGGTGACGTGCTGGGCAAGTACCATCCGCACGGCGATACAGCTATTTACGATTCGCTGGTCCGCATGGCGCAGGAGTTTTCGCTCAGGTATCCACTGATTGACGGCCATGGCAACTTTGGGTCCATTGACGGCGATTCCGCCGCCGCCATGCGTTATACTGAGGTGCGATTGGCCCCTGTGTCGGCGCTCATGCTGGACGAGCTTGACAAGGAGATTGTCGAGTTCACCCCGAACTTCGACAGCAGCATGGAAGAACCAAGTATTCTGCCAGCCAAGGTGCCGCAGCTTCTGCTCAATGGTTCGAGCGGAATCGCCGTCGGCATGGCTACCAATATCCCGCCGCACAATCTTGGTGAGCTGATCGATGCCCTGAAATACATGCTGGACTGTCGGATGAGTGATGAACCCGAGGACTTGGCGCAAATCAGATCGTTCGTCAAGGGTCCTGACTTTCCGGGGGGCGGTGTCGTGGTTGGTTCAGAGGGCATCGACGAGTATATCGCTACAGGCCGGGGCAACATTGTCGCGCGAGGAAAGTACACGATCGAGAAAGACGGCAACAAGACGCGATTCATCATCACTGAATTGCCATTTGAGGTGAACAAGGCCGAGTTTGTCCAGAAGGTCGCCAACCTGATGAAGGACAAGCGTCTGAGCCAGCTGTCGGACCTGCGCGACGAATCGAGCCGCGAGGGTATCCGCGTCGTGCTTGACCTCAAGAAGGACGCGGTGCCTGAGCGCGTTGATCTGCTGCTGCGGAGACACAGCCAGTTCCAGCAGCACTTTCACGTGAGCATGCTCGGAATCCTGTATGGTGTGCCGCGTACTCTTTCTCTGCGCGACGTGCTGGCTACATTCCTGGACTTCCGCGAGGCGACGCTTCGCAAGAAGTTCGCTCTTGAGCTGCGCAAGCATGAGGAACGCCTGAACGTCCTCAACGGTCTGGTCATTGCCATTCGCAACATCAAGCGAGTGACGGAAATCCTGACTGCATCTTCGTCTATGGATGATGCGTCAGCTCGGCTCGGTGAGAGCTTTGGACTCAACGACCGGCAAGTGGAGGCGATCCTTGAGATGCGCATGCGGTCTCTGGTATCGCTCGAGGTCGAGAAGCTGACGAGAGAGGTCGAGGAGAACAAGACGGAGATCGAACGACTCTCAACGATGCTGGCAGACCCCAACAGGATCCGCGTCTACATCCGGGATGAACTCATCGAGATTGCACGCAAATACGGAAACCCGCGCCGCACCCAGATCCTGAAGGACGACGGCCGTGGGGAGGATGATGACGAGCAGTTCATCGAAGACAAGGAAGTGATGGTTGTCATCTCCAAGAATGGCTATGCGAAGATCATTCCGAGTTCGACGTTCAAGGTTCAGGGTCGCGGAGGACTGGGTGTCGCCAGCATGAATCTGAAGCGGGACGACTATATCAGCAAGTACTTCACCGTCCGGACAAAGCAACGCATGCTGCTCTTCACCAACAAAGGCCGCGTGTACTCTATTCCAGCATACCGTCTTCCCGAAGAGAAGAGACAGGGTGGAGGCGAGAATCTATCGCTTCTCCTTGGTATGGGGGCGGATGAACTCGTCACTGAAGCAACGGCACTGCCCGCCGTACAGGAGGGAGTGTCCTTCATCATCGTGACGCGTCGCGGGCGCATCAAGAAGATGGTTACATCGCAGTTTGTAACCATACGAAGCACAGGGAAGACGTTCATCAGGCTTGCGGAAGGGGATTCTGTGGTTTCAGTGAGGCCCGTCAAGGACACCGATGAGGTCCTCATCGCCTCCGATTCGGGTCGCGCCGTCCGCATTCGTTCAACGTCCGTCCGTGCAATGGGTGCATCTGCTGGCGGTGTGCGTGGCATGCGCCTTTCACGCGGAGGCAGGTTTGTTGTCGGCATGGAAGTCCTTCGGCCGGATGTACCGTTCACACTTATCACGGAGCATGGCCATGGCAAGCGTCTCAATCCGTATGAGGTTCGCTTGGTCGGTCGTGGTTCCGGCGGCGTCATCTGCTACCGCGTCACCGAGAAAACAGGTCCACTGGCGGCATTCACGACCGGGACTGCAGATCAGGACGTTGTAGTGTCCACAAGCACGGGTCAGACGATTCGCACGCCTGCTGAGAGGCTTCCCTTGCTTGGCAGGGTTTCCTCAGGTGTTAAGGTAATCCGGTTGAAGTCCAAAGGCAGCGGTGTGATCGCTGCGGAAGCAATTATCAAGGAGGTCGCCCCAACGGAGGCTGAAGATGAGGCTGAGCAGCAAGGAAGCTAGCGCTCTTCGTATCGTCCTTCTGTCGGTCCTGAGCATTGCCGCAGCCACATGGGCCGTCTGGCTTCTGTGGACCCTTCGTAGCACCGTTTCTCTGGGAATCGCCGCGGCATTCACGGCGTTTCTCTTTTTGCCGATTGCGCACTGGCTCAATCGAAAGACCCATCTTCCGATGGGTGTTACGTGTGCGATCGTCGTCCTGGGAATCGTGGCCGTGTTTGTCGGGTTGGTGGCGATCACCATTCCTCCGCTTGTCAGTGAGACCAAGTCGCTCGTGGCATCTCTCCCCGACTATGCAAAAACGCTTCAGGCGTACTTCTCGAAGTTGTCAGCATGGCTGGAGCGGAACCAGCTGGGGGCGGCGCAGGACACCATCACAGCCATTCTAGATGGTCTCCAGAAGGCCGCGATTCAGTTCGGGCAGAACATCGTCACGGCATCGTCCAGGAAACTGCTGGGGTTGAGCGCCCTGCTCCCGTTCTTCGTACTCATGTACTTCTTCATGAGCGGTTCTCACGACTACTACGAGATGTCTCTGTCGCTGCCGTTCATCCGCACACAGAGGGACCGTGCGGAGGTCGCACTTGCTCAGGTCGCGGCGAGCACGAGGAGGTACATCGAGGCGCTTGCCCTCATTTCTCTGGTCACCGCGTTGTTGACAGGCGGTATCAGTGGGCTCTTCGGAATCAACTATGCCCTGACAATCGGGGTCGTGGACTTCTTCGGTGAGTTCATTCCATATGGAGGCCCGTTCGTGGTCGCGTTGTTGGGGGCCTTCTTC
>JAPLGI010000135.1 GCA_026390245.1 Caldisericota bacterium | reverse complement strand
CATCTACCTGCCTCTCATTACGACCAACTGCGCTATCCTCGCCGTTACGTTCGACCAGATCACCAGCAACTACAATTTCGTTCAATCGATTGTCTTTGCGGTAGCTGTGTCGCTCGGGTACCTCCTTGCGATGCTCCTCCTTGCGGGTGTTCGGCAGCGGCTCAGGAATTCGGCGATTCCCGCATTCATGATGGACACACCCATCCTGTATCTCACGACAAGCGTCATCGCGGTTGCATTCATGGGTTTTGCGGGGCTCATCAAATGAGGATCAGATGAAGATCATCCTCGAAACAGCGCTCGTCTCTGCCGTTCTCGGTCTTCTGATTGGTGTTGCCCTGGGGTTCTTCCGCGAGAAATTCGCGGTCCCCACCGACCCACTGGTCGACAAGGTCCGGGCCATCCTCCCCGGTGCGAACTGCGGCGCCTGTGGCTTCGCCGGCTGCGATGCATATGCGATTGCGGTTGCTCACCAGACGGCTACTCCTGACCGCTGCACGACCGGCGGCAAGAAAGCAGGCGACCAGATTGCGGCGTTGCTCGGCCTCACATCTTGCGCCGTCGACCAGATTGCGGTTCTCGTGTGCCAGGGGACCAAAGACAAGGCCCCTCTCAAGGCTGAATATGCGGGCATACAGTCCTGCCGGGCTGCCAAGATAACGACCGGAGGCACGAAGCTGTGTCAGTGGGCCTGCATCGGCTTGGGCGACTGCACGGAAGTCTGTCTGTTCGACGCACTCCACATGGGAGCCGACGGCCTGCCTCACGTGGACACCGTCAACTGCACGGGCTGTGGCAAGTGCGTGGAGGCGTGCCCGCAGAACGTTCTCGTCAGGATCTCACGCGCCAAGAAAGGCGCGATGCCTCTCTGCTCGAATCGCAATCCTGTGAAGTCAAAGGTCATCGCAACGTGCAAGACCGGTTGCATCAAGTGCGAGATTTGTGTCAAGTCATGCCCCGAAGCAGCCATTCATATGGATCACGGACTCCCTGTCGTGGACGAGAGCCTGTGCACCTCATGCGGCATATGCGTCGCCAAGTGTCCTACAAAGGTTTTCAAGCTCATCGAGAAGGACATCATCGCGTCCTGATGTTCGACACCGGCTTGGTTGGCATGCACCAACCTCCCGGCCAGACAGCCGGGAGGTTGGTATTCCAGAATCCAGGATGACCTGTCAGGGAGCGGGAGTGACGTCGACCTCCTGCGCATCGCGTATGCCGCACAGCCGGCATGCAGGAGCAGACATGACGATGCTGCTGCCCAGCCCCTGTTTCGCCAATACTGCGAACACATGCCCTGCGACGAGCACCCGTCCCGCGAAGACACCCGACGCGCGCCATCCGGCAACGATCTCCTGATCGAGTTCCACGGCTTCCTCTTCCCGCGTATAGCCCTTGACCACAGTCAGTCGGACGCCCGCAGGGCCTGCAGGCATGATCTGTCCAGTCCGCTGCACGAAGCCGCCCGCAAGCAGAGGTGCCAGAGCCTTCTTGACAGCGAAGGAGTCTCGTCCCTCACTCAGGTGCCGCAACGTACAGCGCTGGGGGATCTGGGCCAGGAGCAGCCACTGCAACGGTGTCAGCGAAGGCGAGCCGACAAATGACAGCGTCAGTACGAGCTTCTCATCAATGTCGGGCAGAACCGGCGCCATCGTGTCAGTCTCGACATGCGCCTGCTGCGAGAGGCTTATCAACTCACGCTCATCAATATGCATCGTGGAAGCCGGTGCCTGTTCGCCCTCATAGAACGCAAACTGCCCGGCAGAAAATGCGGCCAGGGCGCCGGAGAGAGCTCCCGGTCCATGAACGCGACCATGGATAGCCTCGACGATGGTTCCGCCCTCGAAGAACAGTTCACTCTCGGCAGCATCGTTTTTCAGCACCAGACGCCCCGTTTTGCCGCCCCTCATGATGAATGAAACGACTTCATCGACGCTGAACCCCGACAGGTCACCAGCCAATG
>JAPLGI010000216.1 GCA_026390245.1 Caldisericota bacterium | reverse complement strand
CTTTGCCACGCTGATTTTTGCCAACGTGGCGCTCATTCTTGCAAACAGGTCCTGGACACGCAGCATCATCCATACCCTGCGGACTCCCAACAAGTCGGTGTGGTGGGTCGTCGCCGGTGCCCTCGGCCTGCTGGCAGTCACCATCTACGTTCCTGTCGCCGCGCGCCTCTTCAAGATGGCGGCCCAGCACCCTCTCGACATCCTTGTCGCCGCAGCGGTCGGCATCAGCACCATTCTCTGGTTCGAGCTCTTCAAGGCTCTGAAGCCCAAGGCGCTGGCGTAGTCCCGGCCCTGTTGCATGCACTGCCAGTCCGCACAGAATAGTGATTGGACGATCGCCCTCAGGGCCTTCATCGGGAGGAACCTATGGAAACCTCGACACTGACCAAGCTTGCTGCAAGGATCCGCTACGACATCCTGCACATGTCGACGGAAGCAGGGTCCGGCCATCCGACGACGTCGCTGTCCGCGACCGATCTCCTGACCGGCCTGTTCTTCGGCGGCACGTTCCGATTTGACCTGGACCACCCGCAAAACCCGTGCAACGACCGCATCATCTTCTCCAAAGGACATGCCTCGCCGCTGTTCTATGCGCTGTACGCGGCAGCCGGCGCCCTGTCGCAGGAGGAATTGCTCACGTACCGCATGATGGGCTCCCCTCTTGAAGGACATCCGACACCGCGCTTCCCCTATGCGGAAGCCGCGACCGGTTCCCTGGGCCAGGGGCTTGGCATCGGCGTCGGCATCGCCATGAACGGCCGATATGTCGACAAGCTGCCATACAACACCTATGTGCTCATGGGCGACAGTGAGGCATCGGAAGGCTCGGTCTGGGAGGCTGCGGAGCTGGCGTCGCACTACCAGCTGGACAACCTGGTGGGCATCCTGGATGTCAACCGGCTGGGTCAGCGGGGCGAGACCATGCTGGGCTGGGACCTGGACGCGTACGAGGCGCGCTTCGCGGCGTTCGGCTGGCACACGATCGTCCTCGAAGACGGGCATGACATCGACGCGGTCCAGGCTGCCTATGGCGAGATCGACCACACGTGCGGACGCCCCACCGTCCTCATCGCACGGACCGTCAAGGGCAAGGGTGTCTCATTCCTCGAGAACCAGGACGGCTGGCACGGAAAGACACTGAAGCGCGATGAGTTTGACCGCGCGGTCCTCGAACTGGGAACGGTCGACCTGAACATGCATGGCGCCATCAAACAACCAGCCAGGGCAGTGCCGGCGGTCTGGGTTCCTGTCCCGGTCGAGCAGCCAGCAAGTGCCAAGGCCCTGTCGACACGCGAAGCATATGGACGTGC
Organism: Caldisericota bacterium; assembly: GCA_026390245.1. Lineage (GTDB taxonomy): Bacteria > Caldisericota > Caldisericia > Cryosericales > Cryosericaceae > Cryosericum. The sequence continues at coordinate 1,069 of JAPLGI010000216.1, read as the reverse complement.
GCTCGTCGATATCGCTCCGTCACACCCGGACATGGTGGTTCTGGACGCCGAGGTCAGCAATTCCACCTTCGCTGCCACGTTCGGCAAGGCGTATCCTGAACGATTCTTCGAGATGTTCATCGCCGAGCAGAACATGGTTTCTGCCGCACTGGGTCTGAGTACCAGGGGCAGGATACCATTCGTCTCCACGTTTGCGGCCTTCTTCTCCCGCGCATTCGACCAGGTCCGTATGGCGCAGTACGCCATGGGCCGGGCCAATATCAAGTTCACGGGTTCACACGTCGGCGTAGCCATAGGGCCGGATGGGCCCTCCCAGATGGGCTTGGAGGACATCGCCATGTTCCGCACACTGGTGGACAGTGTCGTGCTGTACCCGTCCGATGACATCGCGACAGCAGCGCTGGTCCGGCAGATGGCCGACCATCACGGCATCTGCTACATGCGGACCACCCGTCAGGCCCTGCCACGCCTTTACGAAGCCGCAGAGGAGTTCCCTATTGGCGGCAGCAAGACCCTCCGCCACAGTGACGATGACCGGGTGACCCTGGTCGGCGCCGGGATCACGGTTCACGAAGCCCTCGCGGCTGCAGATACGCTAGCTGCCGCAGGCATACACGCCCGGGCGATCGATCTCTACAGCATCAAGCCGCTGGACCTCGCGACGCTGCGCAAAGCAGCAGCTGAAACCGCGGCCATCATCACGGTCGAGGACCACTACGCCGAGGGCGGCATCGGTGAAGCGGTGGCCGCAGCGCTGTCCGACGTTGCCACGCCCGTGTTCTCGCTGGCAGTGCACAAGCTGCCGATGAGCGGCAAGCCGGAGGAGCTGCTGGCCTACGAAGGCATCGATGCCGCAGCCATCGTCCGCCGGGTGCAGGAACTGTAGCGACCATACACTGTTCTGGTGTCAGGCTCCTGATCCGGTGTCTGGCACCAGCTCTCCGCGCAGCAGGTCCATGTAGAGGATGTCGACGCGCTTGCCGTCACGGGCGCTCGCCTCGCGCAGACAGCCGGCATCCTTGAAGCCCAGCTTGCGATACGACGCGACCGCGCGCGGATTGCACGCGAG
>JAPLGI010000042.1 GCA_026390245.1 Caldisericota bacterium | reverse complement strand
TGCCCCCGAGGGCCTCGATTACGGCGCGTATTGGGAGCAGGGTGCGCCCCTCGCGGATGATGGGTGGCGAGTCGAGCGTCGCGCTGCCGCCGTCGACGGACATCACCAACGAACCGATGGTGAGTACCAGCGTGTGTGACGGAGGCGGAGGCAGGACGATGGGGATTGGTTCGAAGATTGCTGCGACAACGTGACCTGTCGTGACGCCTGACAGTTCATACGTGTTGTTGCGGACCAGGCTTGTCACGCTGGCGCCATTGTCGGTCAGGAGCGTAAGTCGGTATCCAGCGTCAGGAAGCAAGTTCAACGTGACACTCTCACCCTCTGCGACTTCCTTAAGCGCCGGCAGGACGGTGCCGCGCCCTTGTGGTGCAGAGGCTGTGATTCGGAAGCGGACGATGGGAACACTCACGAGGCGGAACAGGCCAGTGTCTGTTCCGGCATACACCGTATGGAGCTCCAGAGAGTCCACGGCAAGGCAAGAAACGTCTGCTGTCAGTGCTCCTCCCACTTGAGTCCAGACGCCGCCGCTGTCAGTCGACATGGACACGCCACCAGATGTGAAGAGTCCACTGTCGCCCGCGTAGAGAACGGACGGCTTGACCGGATCCACTGACAGCGCGGCGATACCAAAGAAGTACCGAAGGATGCCCGTTGAGTTCAGTCCGGTTCCCTGTGACCAGCTGACCCCGCCGTTGCTGGATTTCCAGACGCCCGCCGTGGTCCCGGCATAGACAGCGTCAGAGGTCACCACGACCGTCAGGACGTCCACTTCTGAGGAGTTGACCTCCATTCTCCCGATGGTTTTCGTCCAGCTGGAACCAGCGTCACCAGAAACGTAGAGCGAGTCTTTGACCACCGCATAGACCGTTGAGGGTTTGCCTGGATCGATGGCCAGTGCTGCTATATCATGACCGGATATTCCGGATGCGGCCGACGTCCAGATTGCTCCGCCGTCCGCGGACTTCAGGACGCGTCCCTCTGTCATCATGCCGCTGTCGCCCGCATAGACCGTCTCCGGATGCAAGGGGTCGACCGCCAGCGCATCGATCGCGTAATAGGTAAGCAGCACGCTCCCCGAGAACATCCCCGAGCCCTGCGACCACGTTGCGCCGCGGTCGCCTGACTGGAATGCTCCTCCGGAGGTTCCCGCATACATCCGACTGCCGTCAGCCGCTGCGGCAAGAGCCAGTATCCTGAGGGTCGTCGACGAGCCTGTCTTGATCCCGGTTCCATATGGCCCCCAGGTTTCGCCGTGGTCCGTCGACCTGAAAAGTCCGCGGTCGGTGCCTGCGAAAATGATGGCGGGATCTATGGGATGAACCAGAACGGCATGGACCTTCCCCGCGTCGAGCGCCGTCTTCTGCCAGGTCGGTGTCGCTCCTGAGGTGGCTGCAGGGGGCAACAGCAGGCCTGGGGCAGTCAGCAAAGCGATGGCAACCACGACGATCAGCACAACGAGCCGATGTTTCATAGAAACCTCACAACGTCATGCATGACCAGAACACTCTCTGCTGCAATTGTAGAGAAACCGACCACAAAGGTCAACCACGTCGGCGGTCCCGTGTCAAGCGCTGGAAGTCGAGCGTGCTGCCACTCGATCATGTTGTTCCAGGTCCAGTCTGACTGCAAAGCACGCGTTTGACTTGTGACTATTGACGGGGTTGGATATACTCAGTCAGGAGGTCACCATGAGGGTCATTGGAGCGGGCTGGAGCGATATCGGACTACAGCGTCACACGAACGAGGATAGCTTCGCCGTTGTGCAGGAAGGCAAAGACATCGAACGTCAGGGTTGCTGTTATGTCCTTTGCGATGGTCTTGGCGGAGCACAGGCAGGAGAAGTTGCCTCTCGCACGGCCGTCGAGGCCTTCGTTGCTGCATGGTCCTCGCGGGAATTGTCGGCCGAAGACACCCGACAGCGCCTGCGACTTGTGGTCCATGAGGCGAACGCGGTCGTGTACCGCCTGTCGCTTTCGTCGGAAAGCCTGTCGGGTATGGGGACGACGCTTGTGGCGTTTGTGCCCCACGCTGAGCGCGCGTACGTCTGCAGCGTTGGCGACAGCAGGTGCTACCGTCTTCGGGGCGGCGTGATGACTCAGCTCACGGAGGACCATACGATGGCGGCGGATATGATACGCCAGGGACTCCTGGATCCGGCCTATGCGAGGACAGTCAGCGAGAGGAACATTCTGACCAGGGCGGTGGGGACAGCGGCAAGGGTCGAGGTCGACGTGGTGTCGGACGAGCTGATTGCTGGCGACCGGTATCTCCTGTGTTCGGATGGCCTGTGGGGTACAGTCCCTGAATCTGACCTCAAGGCCGGTCTGACGGGAGGATCCCCGGAGGAAACGACGCACCGCCTGGTGGACCTTGCCAACTCTTGCGGAGGACCTGACAACTGTACAGCCATCGTTGTCGACGTCCAGGAAACAGGAGGCTGCGCCGGCTGAGAGGCCCATCATCAGCTCACCTGGTGGAATTGGGATGACAAGTTGACCAAAGGCGGAAACGCCATCCGGGAACTCGGTCATGGTTCTCGTCATGTGTTCTGCTACAATAGTGGGCATATTGGTTCGGCTGGAGCGACGAACTTGCCAGCATGACTGGCGGTTACCAGCTGACGCCAAAGGAGACGGAAATGCGTGACGGGAAAAGTCAGACGATCGAAGAGCGCGTAGTCGCCCTGCTGAAAGCGAACCGCAAGGACCTGCGTGCATTTGTCCGCGCCGTCGAAGCGCTGGTACCTCCTGATGGTGACGTCGCAGGTTTCCTGGATGAGATTGGGGCCTCGCTTGCTTCTGATGACAGGGCTATTGGCGCTTTGGAGCTTTGGGACAAGGCATCGAGAATGTACGAGGAACAGTCGCGTCTTGAAGAGGTTGCAGAGCTGTATGCCAATATGGGGCCGATAGCAGCGCAGACGGGGGATATCCCGCGCGGCATCAGGTTCTCCCGGAAGGCCGAGGAACTCGCAGGCCAGCTGGAGCCTGACCCAGGGCTTATCTATCATGTGTCGTCCGACCTGGGGGCCATGTACGCGGAACTGGGAGACTGGGAGAAGGCAATGTATGAGGACAGTCGCGCTCTCGAGGTGTCGCGCGCCACGGACAACTGCCCCGGGCAGGTCAACGCCCTCCTGGCCCTGGCTCAGGTCAGTCTTGCGCGGCAGGACCTGCCATCTGCACGCAGTGAGGCCATGGGGGCGTCCTCGCTGGCCCATTCATGCAACGACCAGATGCTCGAAGCTGAGGCGATGCGAACGGTTGGAGATGTCTGGGAGGCAGCGGGTGAACACGAGCAGGCCATTCGACAATATGAACAGGGACTGGCTCTCGAGGCGATGTCACCCGATCCGGAGACACGGGCGCAACTTCACTTCGCCATGAGCATGGCATACGATGCCATGGGTGACGTGGAGAGAGCTGCCCGG
>JAPLGI010000039.1 GCA_026390245.1 Caldisericota bacterium | reverse complement strand
GTGAGAACATCGCCAGGAACTGCATGGACGATCGGTCCGTCGACCTTGACGCGGACGACATCCGCAATGCTCTGAGGCACGATGAGGTGGACGACGCCCGTACCACAGGTGAGTGCAGCCTCGGCTGCAAAGACGGGGGCACCCGTGTAGTCGGGAGAGCCCGCGATGATCGCTGCCTTGCCATAAGTGGCCTTGTGCATGGTGCGCATCCGTTCGGGGAACACGGGAGGTTCGGTCAGCTGGGCATGGATCGCGCTCTGCTCCAGCAGAATGTCAGGGTAGATGAGCTGGTCGACATGGATCTCGCCCGCCGCTTCTGCGCCTGCGCCCATGTACAGCCCCAGCTTTGGCAGACCGAAGGTGACGGTGTCGCTGGCGAAGACAGGTGTCCCGAGCGCGACGCCAGTGTCGCAGTCGATGCCGGATGGGATGTCCACCGCCACGATGGCGTGCGCAGGACTTGCGTTGATGATCGCGATGATGTCTTCGGCCATCCCGGACACTGCGCGGTCGAGGCCGATGCCGAACAACGCGTCGATGACGATGGTGTCCTCGTCGATCGATTCGTCAATCTTATCCAGGACCTGTTCGTCCGTGACATCGACGAGCGTCCCTTCGGGGGCGACCCGCTCCAGGAATGCGCGCTCCGTCTCCGCATCCTCACTGGGACGCCCTTTAGCGGGGACAGCGAAAACCATGACGGGAAAGCCTGCAAACAGGAGATCACGCGCAGCGACGAAGCCGTCGCCCCCGTTGCCGCCAGTGCCGCAGAGAACGACGAAGTGCGGCCTCAGTCCCATTTCGGCATCCTCGTCCGCTATGTTCAGGGCTGCGTCCGCGACGGCCTGGCCTGCGCGTTCCATGAGTACAATCGAGGGCATGCCGTATTCATTGAACGTGTGTTTCTCGATACTGCGGATCTGGCTACGAGTCGCCGCTCTCATGCATGCCCCCATCTTCTCCCTGAGTCACCATGGCCACGGCGACAGCGTACTCTCGTTCGTGGCTGATGCTGAGGGAACAGTTGAACCAGGGTCTCCCGCGGATGACGGCGATTGGGGCGCCCTCGGGGCCTGGAGCGATCTCGACCTCGCGCAGGGCCGGAAGGTCCGCAAGAGGCAGCAGCTTGATGACAGCCTCCTTCGCGGCCCAGCGGCCTGCCAGACATTGCCAGCGGTCAGGGCGGTTGCATGTCGCAAGCTCGGAGGTCGAGTAGACACGGTTCAGGAAGCGTTCCCCATACCTTTCTCCCAGAGCCCGTATACGCGCCACGGCCACTATGTCCACGCCGAGTTGTTTCATGATGTGAGTATAGCAGCAAACACGCAGAGGGCATGGCCGTCACGGTGAAGCGGGTTGAACGGCGTCGAGTGTCTTCATTTGAATATGCTTCCAGTTGGGTAGACTGTAGATGAACAATATCCGTACCACTGGGGGTCTCCATGGCAAAGAAGATTGCTGTGCTGCTGGACGAGCTGGTGCACGAGCATGAATTCATCTATCCCTATTTTCGTCTGAAGGAAGCCGGGTTCGACGTGGTCAGTGTCGCGACGGAAAAACGTGTCTACAAAGGCAAGTTCGGTGCGCCCTTCACGCCAGACATGACCATCGCGGACGTTACGCCAGGAGAGTTTGATGGGGTGATCGTGCCAGGCGGCTATGCGCCGGACTTCCTGCGCCGGTCGAAGGCCATGCTTGCTCTGGTAAGCGAGATGAACGACAATGGGAAGCTGGTGGCGATGATCTGTCACGCTGGCTGGGTGGGCATCAGCGCCGGGATCGTCCGAGGGCGCACGCTCACCAGCACGGCCACGATCAGGGATGACCTGTCGAACGCCGGGGCAATCTGGGTCGACCAGTCGGCCGTTGTCGACGGAAATCTTGTCACATCCCGGTCGCCGGCGGACTTGCCAGACTTCATGCGTGAGGTTCTGAAGGTGCTTTCTGCCCAGAAGTAGCACTGACAATGGCGCGCAGACCCATATCCCAGTCAATTGCGGAGGCAGCATGAGCAAGTTCATCTTCGTTACCGGTGGCGTTATGTCGTCGCTGGGCAAGGGCATCTTCTCCGCTTCTCTGGGACGCATCCTCCTCGACGAGGGCTTCTC
>JAPLGI010000092.1 GCA_026390245.1 Caldisericota bacterium | reverse complement strand
CGTCGCCGCCCCGTCCACGGCATTCCAGCTCAGCGATGGCGTCTTGTCGGTCGACGAAGACCCATCACCGGGCGCCGTGAGAACGGGTGCAGCAGGCGGCAGTACGGTCGTTCCACCAAAGTCGAGGGTCACCACCTGAGTCGCGGGAGCCCAGTCGACGATGGCTCCCAGCTGTTCGGCAACGAAGCGAACGGGCAACATCGTGCGTGCCTTGACAATCACCGGGACGACGAGAGTGTTTGCGGGGTCGATGGCGACTGGCGTACCATTCACGGTCGCGAGCGACCTCCCGATGATGAGTTCCAGGGTTTTCGCGCCAAGAACGACCCCGACCGCCTTGCGTCCAGCATCCCATGACACTGTACCGCCCAGCGCCTCCACAATTGCGCGCACGGGCAGCATGGTGCGCCCCTCGATGATGACCGGGACTGCCCCGGTCGCGTCGATGAAGGTGCGCACGGCATCCACCTGCATCACGGGGTCGCCCACGCGAAGGACGATGGTCTTCACCGACACTGCGTCGACCGACCGCGCAGACGGACCCCCCATGCAGCCAGCGACGATCGCCAGCGACAGAGTGAACGCCAATCCCTTTCTCCTGTTCATGACAGCCACGTCAGTCGTCCACGACGATGGTGCCGTGGACCATGCCCATCCAGCATGAATAGGGAATGTTGCCAGAGGCCGTGGGCGTGAAGGTGATGTCGTTCTCTCCAGCAGCGATATCCTTGGAGATGTTGAGGCTCGGGATGATGATGCGGCTCGTACAGCCGGTCACCTCGTCGCCGAACACGGCGAAGGTCACGGGGACACCCTTCTTCACGTGCAGGACGGCTGGCTCGAATCCGGAGTACTTCACGTGCATCTCGATGCGCTGGCTGGTCTCCGGAGGTGCCGTGACTGGAGGCGTCGTTACGGGTGGTGTCGTGACCGGTGGGGTCGTAACAGGAGGCGTCGTCACGGTCGTGCTGGGCGTAATGCGGCCGGTGAATCCAAACAGACGTGCACCCGAACTGAGCGTGAAGAGTGCGAACGCGATGATGAGGAGACCGGCAGCCTTCTGGAAGACGACCACCTTGTGCTGGCGCGTCCATGACGCAGTGATACCCGCCGTGAACAGCACAGGCAGGGTCCCGACGGCAAACAGGCTCATGATGAGTGCACCGCGGACGATGCTGCCCGATCCGAGCGCCATGATCTGCATGCTCTGCGTGAATCCGCACGGCAGGAAGAATGTAAGGCCCCCGAGCGCGAGCGGCATGGCAGGACTGCGAGACGTTTTCATCCGGTCAAGGCCCGCAGTCAGGCGTGCCGGCATTTTGATGCCGAGACGCGTCAGTGACGGAGCGAACCCCAGGATGTTGACACCGAGGAGCAGCATGAACACGGCGACAGCCATGGTCAGGACAGAAACGAACCGACCCGAGAGCGACAGCTCCCCACCGATGAGACCGAGAACTCCCCCCAGGATTGCGAAGGTGGCGATGCGGCCCACATGAAAGAGGATGTTCGGGCGCACGACAGCCGAGGCGGCACTCTCGCCCGGAGCCGCCTGGTAGGTCTCGGCAAATGCGATGACGATGGCCCCGACGACGGCCAGGCAGGTGCTCAACGACGCGACGACTCCGACAAGCAGAGCGACCCCGTAGCTTGCCCCGGCTGACGCTGTCCCAATGGCACTCATCAAACCCGAGCGCTGGAGCAGGGCAAAGAGTCCGACCAGGCCGCCGGCGATGATCACCGCGACAGCCCACTGCCAGAGCGGAATCCTCTGCTGTCCGGCCGGCGCAGGACGCGTGGTCGAGACCGTGTAGCCGAACTTCTCGGCGCGTGCCCTGAGGGCGGCGACGCTCGGCGCATGGCTGTCATACATGATTTCAGCGGTCTGAGCGTCGAGGTCGACCTTGACACCGCGCACACCGTCGACCTTCTTGAACTGACTGGTGATCAACGTCGAGCACGCATCACAATGCATGCCACCCACGTACACCTTCGTCTTCTTCATCGCCACTCCCGTTACTCCATGTACTTGTCGAGGATAAGAACGATCTCGTCGATCTTCTCCTGACCAGCGCCGTTCTGCACGGCATCTGTGACGCACGTGTTCATGTGCTGACGGAGGATCGTGATGTTGGCTTTCTTCAGCAGGGCGGCAGCCGAGAGGATCTGCCTGGAGACATCGATGCAGTAGCGGTCCTCCTCAATC
>JAPLGI010000098.1 GCA_026390245.1 Caldisericota bacterium | reverse complement strand
GCGCGCGGTCGCCTCGATGTCGACCGTATGGTCAGCATCGTTCAATGTCAGCGTCACACCGATGAAGCTCATGTTGATCTGATGGCAGAGGGGGATCAGCTCCCACGTACGCTTTGCAGCCTGGATGCCGGCGACTTGGGCGACCGTCAGGACGTCGCCTTTCTTGAGATTGCCCGCCCTGACCAAATCGAAGGTTGCTGGCGCCAGCAGGACACGGCAGTGGGCTACGGCCTCTCGAGCTGTCTCCAGCTTGCTGCCGACGTCTACCATGCGTGCATTGCCCTTGTCGTCCAGATGTGTCAGTTCATTGCTTCCCATGTCATCCTCCTATGCTTCCCATCGCGCGGCCGTAGTCGCAGGCGGTCTCCGGCATGCACTCGGGTTTCTGCTGCATCGCCCGCACAAGGAGGGCGCGGAGCGCCTCCTCGTTGACGACGGGGCGCAAGGCGGGCCGGATGTCGATTTCGTCAGGTCCAAAGAGGCACAGCCGCAGGTGGCCGTCGGCTAGCAGACGCAGGCGGTTGCACGTGGGGCAGAAGTGCTCAGTGACGGGCGCGATCACTGCCACAGTTCCAGGCGCTCCCGGGATGCGGCGATACTCCTGCGCGGGACCGTTGCCCCGTGGCTTGTCGGCCGGCTCCAGAGGAGCCAGTACTTCCAGCTTGTGTCGCAGTTCGGCAGCGGGCACGAGGTAGTGGTCCTCGCCCAATGGGCCGATGGGCATGTACTCTATGAAACGGACCTCGACGGGCAGGCTCCTCGTGAGGTTGAGGTACGGGGTCAGGTCGTCGTTGACGCCACGCAGGACGACGACGTTGAGCTTGATGGGGCTGAACCCTGTGTCGACGGCAGCCTTGAGTCCGGCAAGGGCGGCGTCCAGTGATCCGAGACGTGTAAGGTTGGCGTACACGGCGGGGTCCAGCGAAGGAAGGCCGATGTTGACGCGTTTCAGTCCGGCGGCTTTCAGTTCGCCAGCGAATTGGGGCAGGAGGATGCCGTTGGTGGTGAGTGAAAGGTCCTGCAAGCCGGGGACGGCCAGCAGCATGCGCACCAGGTTGACGATGCCGGGACGGTGCAGGGGTTCGCCACCGGTGAGGCGCACCTTGACAATGCCCTGGGAAACGGCAACGCCCATGAACGCGACGATCTCCTCGAAGCGCAGAATGTCCTCGTGTGCCAGCATGGGAACGCCCTCTTCGGGCATGCAGTAGCGGCAGCGCAGGTTGCACCGGTCGGTGACGGAGATGCGGATGTAGTCGATCGTGCGTCCGAAACGGTCCGTCATCAGTGGTCCTCCGGCAGGCCGGTGAGTTGGACGCGGACGGGCTGGCCGGCTTCGACAATTGGGGTCTCCTCGGGAATGATGGCGATACCGGTCGCAAGCGCCATCGATGTCAGGATGCCCGACCCCTGGGGACCGGTCGACATGGCGTGGAGGACTCCATCCCGTTCCTGCAGTCGAACTCGCACAAAGTGGGCACGTCCGGCATCAGAGCCTTTGGCATACCGTTCGTCGAGGACGGCGGTGCGGACCGGGCGGTACAGCAGGGTATGGCCCATCATCTGGCGTACCAGGGGGCGCACATATTCCTCCGTGCACACCATGCATGACACGGGGTTTCCGGGCAGTCCGACGATGAGCTTGGAGCCAAGGGTCCAGAATGCCATCGGCTTGCCAGGCTTCTGCTTGACGCGCCAGAACACCAGCTCTGTGCCCATCTCCTGTAGAACGTCCTTCACAAAATCATAGTCGCCGACTGAGACGCCGCCGTTAGTGAGCACGACGTCGGTCCGGGCAAGCGCCTGTTCGAGAGCGGACCGCACAGCCTCGCGCGTATCAGGCACCCGGGCGAAGATGACCGGTTCAGCGCCCAGCGCAATGACCTGCGCGCGTAGCGAGTGCGCGTTGGCATCGCGGATCTGTCCGGGCCCAGGTACCTCGGTGGCGTCGACCAGCTCACTTCCAGTTGTCAGGATGGCAACACGCGCGCGTGGATAGACGGCGACGGTTGCCTGACCCGCTGCGGCGCAGACGCCGACTTCGCCGGGGCGAAGGACTGTGCCGGCCGTGAGGACGATGGCACCATCCTTCATGTCTTCACCTGCCCGGCGTACGTTGACGCCGTTTTTGAGTGCCAGGAGGATGAGCACGTCATCGCCCTCTGCGCGAGTGACCTCGACGTGCACGACGGTGTCGGCGCCGTCAGGGAGGGGTGCGCCCGTCATGATGCGGATAGCGGTGCCGGGGCGAACCGGCTGGGTCGCAACGCTGCCTGCGGGGACATCTTCCAGGATGTGCAGGCGGACAGGCGTGGCCTCGGATGCCTGCTGAAGGTCGGCGGCGATGACAGCGAACCCGTCCATTGCAGAGTTGGCGAAGGGGGGCACGTTGCCGCGCGCCATCACATCTTCCGCGAGCACCAGGCCTGCAGCGTCGTCCAGCGCTATCGTGACCGGCGTTGGCGGCGTCGCGTGGTCCAGGATCGCCCTCAGTGCTTCCTCGATGTTCAGCATGGTTCCTCCA
>JAPLGI010000091.1 GCA_026390245.1 Caldisericota bacterium | reverse complement strand
AAACTCACCGCTGCTGCGAACATCCTTCTGCCAGTCTACCATCTGACGCAGCCAGGCGAAACGCTCCGAATCAACCAGATCGGCCGCCTTGCCTTCCTTGTACTTCCAGTGAGCTGCCACGCCCATCTCATCAACTTCATGCATACGCTTGGTCCGGATCTGGATTTCGAGCGGCTCTCCATTGGATCCCATCACCGTCGTGTGCAGTGATTGATAGCCATTTGGCTTCGGCAGGGCAATGTAGTCCTTCACCCGCCCGGGAACCACCGTGAACGCCTCGTGCACGTATCCGAGAACAAGGTAGCACTCTGGGATCGTGTTGATGAGAATCCTCACCGCAGTGAGGTCATAGATCTCCTCGAAGGTCTTGCCCTGCTGAACCATTTTGCGGTAGATGCTGTACAGGTTCTTTGGGCGACCCGAGACTTGAGCATGGATATCCTTGTCTTCCAGGAAGTTGACGATCTGCTCGATCGTTTCCCTCACGTACGCTTCCCGTTCCACCCGCTTGGCCGCAACGAGTCCAGCTAGTCTTCGATACTCATCGGGATTCAGGTAGCGGAATGCCAGATCCTCCATCTCCCACTTCAGCTCATAGATCCCGAGTCGGTGAGCCAGTGGAACGTAGATCTCCATGGTTTCCTGGGCGATACGCTGTTGCTTGTCTTCGCTCAGGTATTGCAGCGTTCGCATGTTGTGCAGTCGGTCGGCAAGCTTGATCAGGACCACTCGGAGGTCCGCAGCCATTGCAAGGAGAATCTTGCGGACATTCTCGAGGTTGGTTTCCTCACGTGACAGGTAATTGAGGCCTCGCAGTTTCGTCACTCCCTCGACAAGTGCCGCCACCTTGACCCCGAAACCCTCTTCAAGTTCCTTCGCAGTCGTTTGCGTGTCCTCAAGCACATCGTGCATCAGGCAGGCAGCGTACGTTTCCGCGTCCAGGCGATAGTCGGCCAGCACCAGGGCGGCCTTGACTGGGTGCAGCATATAGGGAGCGCCAGAAGCACGTTTCTGGTCCCCATGCCTCTGGCGCGCAAACACGAACGCTCGTTCAACGAGGCCCACCTCCTCTGGGGAGAGCCAGCTTCGAAGCGTCGCTATGAGAGTCTCATACTCCTTGTCAACGTCAAACTCGGTGTCAAGCTTCAAAGGTCAAGCAGCGATACAACCCTTCCACCACTCAGCTTGCTGGCTCCGCCGAGGTCCTTCAGAGTCACCAGAAACGCATACGCGACAATGTCGCCGCCCAACGACCTCACAAGATCGGCCGTGGCGCTGACAGTGCCGCCCGTCGCCAGCAGATCATCGACAACGAGCACGCGTTCGCCGGGCCTGATGGCGTCCTCGTGCATCTCAAGGATGGATACGCCGTATTCAAGCTCGTATTCCTTGCGAATCGACTTGAAGGGGAGCTTCCCAGGCTTGCGGGCAGGAACAAAGCCGACGTGCAAGGCGTAAGCCAGGGCGGCGCCGATGATGAAGCCTCTCGCTTCCACGCCGACAATCTTGTCGATGCGGTCTGTTTTGAACCGTCCTGCCAGCTCGTCGACCGCAAATCCAAACGCATCAGGATTTCCCATGAGCGGCGTAAGGTCCCTGAACATGATTCCCTTCTGAGGAAAGTCAGGTATGTCGCGTATGAAGTCTCTCAGGTTCATGTTGCCTCCCTGCATTGTCCTTCGTCGATCGCAAACCCTGGAAGCATTATGCCTTCTGCAAAGCAGCGGCCTTCTCTCTGCCCTGCACCCACAGTACCAGCAGAGGTGTCGAAATGTAGATGGAGGAGTAGGTCCCGGAGATGATGCCCACTAGCAGGGTTGTCGAGAAGTCGCGAATTGGCGCGCCACCCATGATGAACAGAACCAGCACAGCTAGAAATGTCGTGAAAGACGTGTTGAACGAACGCATCCACGTCTCAGTGACGGCGGCGTTTGCAAGCTTGTCGAACGGTTCTTTTGCCCCCCGATACCGCAGTTTCTCACGGATGCGGTCCATAACGACGACACCATCCTGCACCGAGTAGGTAACGATGGCAAGGAACGCGCCGACGAAGGGTGCGTTGAGAGGGACCCGGAAAAGCGCCAGGATGCCGAGAGCAACGAGAATGTCATGCACCATGCCAAGAATCGTCGCAAGACCAAATGAAAACTTGAAACGAATCGAAATATAGAGCAGGGTGAACAACAGCGCAAGGCCCAGCGCCAAGCTGGATCGCCGCAAGAGGTCGCGCCCGATGACCGGTGCGATGGAAGTGATTTCCTTGGTGCCAACGTCAACAGCACCATATTTGGCCGCAATGTCATTGATGATCTTGCCACTCACGGCCGGGTCGATCTCAGTCGCTTCCACTTTCATCGTAATGCCCTTCGTTCCAGTCCGCTGCACTGTGACGTTGCTGTAGCCATTTCCCGACAGTATCGTCCGAACAACTGCCTCATCGGGAGCTCTCTCGAAGGATGCGTTGATCACCGTTCCGCCGATGAAGTCAATACCGAGCTTGAGCGGTGAACCGAAGCTGAACGTATTCGCCACCATGGCTACAATGCCAATCGCAATGATGATGGAAGACGCAGTGAACCAGATACGGGTCTTGCCAATAATGTCCCACGTCAGGACTTTCTCCCTGAATGTCATAGCTGCACCGCCTAACCGAGGAATTTCCTGCTGTTCTTGGCAATGCCAGGAGTGAGCAGGAGGTCGACCAGCGTGTGGCTGGCAAACACAGCCGTGAACATACTGGTAAGAACGCCGAGAGCAAGCGTCACGGCGAATCCGCGCACGGTGCCGGTCCCAAAGTAGAACAGGAACGCGGTGCCCACGAGCACGGTCAGGTTGGAGTCAAACACCGCCCGGAAAGCCTTGGAGAAACCCGCTCCAATCGCCCCCTTGACCGTCTTCTTCATCCCAAGCTCTTCGCGGATGCGCTCAAAAATGATGCAGTTGGCATCCACTGCCATACCGATGGACAGAATCGCTCCGCCAATGGCGGGCAACGATAGAGTTGCATGCAGCAC
>JAPLGI010000014.1 GCA_026390245.1 Caldisericota bacterium | reverse complement strand
ATGGACCGCGTCAACACCGCGGTCTATGATGGCGATACCGACCCCGAAGCGAGGCGCCACCTGCGCAAGTTCGGGCGACTGATCCTGTCAAACCCTGACAGTCTCCACTACAGCATTCTGCCGTACCACGAGAGCTGGTCGCGGTTCATGCGCGGGCTGGCATTCGTCGTCGTCGACGAAGGCCACTACTACCATGGCGTCCTGGGGTCGCACATGGCTCTGCTTCTCAGGCGTCTTCGGCGACTGGCCAACTTCTACGGTGCACACCCCGTTTTCATCGTCACTTCCGCCACCATCGATGAACCCGGCAAGTTCGCTTCACAGCTGACAGGTGAGGTTGTGCGTCAAGTCGATCCCCTGGGAGCTCCCGAGGGCAAGCGGACCCTCCTGTTGTTCAACCCGAAGATTGTCGACAAACAGAACAACATCCGCAAGAGTGTCATGAAGGAAGCACTATGGCTCTTTCAGCGGGCCATTCAGGAAGATGTGCGGACGATCGTGTTCACGAAGTCGCGTCAGGAAGCGGAGCTGCTGTACAAATACGTCCGGGATGCCGGGGCTGGCAAGGGCCAGCGTCTTGGAGACCGTGTCGCAACCTACCGCGCGGGCTACCTCCCTGCCGTTCGCCGGGGCATTGAGCATCGTCTGTCCTCCGGCGAACTGACGGGCGTCATTGCGACCAATGCACTCGAGCTCGGCATCGATATCGGACACCTCGACGTGTCGATTACAGCCGGCTACCCTGGTTCAGTGACCAGTCTCTTCCAGCAGATGGGCCGGGCGGGACGCGAACGAGACCATTCGCTGTCCGTGTTTGTGGCGTCATCGAACCCCCTTGACCAGTACGTTGTTCAGACGCCAGGCTTTCTCACGTCGGGCCACTTCGGCACGCCGACGATCAACCCTGACAACGAGTACATCTTGAGCGCTCATCTGCGCTGTGCAGCGTACGAACTTCCATTGCGAGCAGTCGATGTCGAATACTTCGGTCCTGACGGCACGGCGCTTGTCAATCAGCTGGAAGCGGACGGGAAGCTGCGCGCCCGTGGCCCGCTGGTCGTCTCGACGGAAACCTATCCGCACCGGTTTGTCAGTCTGAGGACGCTGTCGGACAAGCGCTATCACATTCTGAACCAGGGGGATGGCCAGGTCATCGAGGAAAGCGACGCCTACAAGGTCATCGAGGAGTTCTATCCCGGCGCCGTATTCCTCCATCAGGGAGACTCGTATCTCGTCACAGACAATGATCACGTGCAGCAAGTCGTCCACGCCACGCCCACGACACAGAACTACTACACCGATGCGATTATCAGAAGCGACGTCGTCGTGCAGAACGAACGATACCACCGCGACTACGGGGACATCGGCCTGTCATTCGGCAAGGTCATCGTGTCCGAACAGACGGTCGGCTTCATCAAGAAGAGCTTTCACATCGAGACCGAGGTTGGACGGGAATACATCGACACCCCTGAGATCAGCTATGATACGATGGCGCTCTGGGTCACCGTGTCGGATGCCATGCTCGAAACGCTTGGAAAAGGCGGCTACGATATCCCCGGGAGCCTGCATGCAGCGGAGCACCTTCTCATCGCTCTGATGCCGGTCGTCGTGCTGTGCGACCGCCGCGACCTGGGCGGCATCTCGACGATTCTCCATCGGGACACTTTGAAACCCAGTATCTTTGTGTATGATGGACATATTGGAGGCGTTGGCCTCGCTGAATCGGCATACGGCCGATTCGCCGATGTCGTACGCCGTGCACTCAGCCGAGTGACAGAGTGTCCCTGTAGAGACGGCTGTCCAAGTTGTGTGTACTCGCCCAAGTGCGGCAACAACAACAAGCCGCTCGATAAGAACGGCGCACGTGTTCTGCTTGGGCTTCTGCTCGACAGACTCGACACGACCACAGGAGGTGGCGCATGAGCGACACAGGAGTCACTGCACTTCTCAAGGATGCCCTGCAGCTCGAAATCGAAGGATGGCTGTTCTACCGGGACGTAATCGGCACACTTCCGCAAGGGGAAGTGCGTGACGTTTTCGTCTATCTGGCGGAACAGGAGGAGAAACACCAGCAGTTCATCAAGGACGAACTGAGCCGTCTGGAAGCAGGTACTCAGCTGGACATCTCCGGACTCTCCGCGCTGAAGGAGACGACGCACGACGAGGTCCTGGCTGACGCCGTGCGCAGCTCGAAGGACCTTTCGCAGCATGAAGCTTCCGCGATTCATACGGGGATGTTGCTTGAGCGCAATTCATGGGAATTCTATCACGCAGCGGCCCACAAAGCCACCCAGCCCGACGAGGCTTCGCTTTACCGGCAGCTCGAAGAATGGGAGAAGCTCCACCTTCACCTCCTTGAGAAGGCCTACGACCTCCTGAAGGAACGCATCTGGGCAGAGAACAACTTCGCGCCGTTCTAGCGGACAGCGTCCTCTCTGAACCCAAGGCACTTGCCCGCGATCATGTGCACGTGGAGGTGTGACACGGTCTGTCCACCCTCCGCGCCCGAGTTGATGATGATGCGGTATCCGGCTTCGAGGCGATACGTCGCTGCAATGATTCGGATAACCTCGAAGAGGTGAACGATCAGCCCATCGTCGCCGCTGCTGAGGACGTCGATGCGGGCAATGTGCTTGCGGGGAATGACGAGCAGGTGTACCGGAGCTTTCGGAAAACGGTCCTTGATGACGAAGACCGTCTCATCCTCGTAGACATGTTCGGCCGGCGCTTCCTTCCGGCTGATGCGGCAGAAGATGCAGTCCCGTTCGTTCGCATCCATCATGCAGCCACCCTTCCCGTCAGGATGACCCGGTCGCCACCCCAGCGACAGCTCTCGACACGAACGACAACAAAGCTGTCGCGTTCGAGCATCTCGTCGCCCTTCGTCCTTCCCTCGGTCCACAGATAGTGCTCCGAGTACCCTTCGACCTCACCGGAAGCGGACTTCTCTGAAACGATCGTGACGTCCCGATCAACAAACTGGCGGGCGAACGCCATGCCCGTCTGCTCTGCAGTCTCAAGCACGCGGTGCAGCCGCTCCTTCGCCACTCCGGCGCGAACTTGTTGTTCCAAGCGCGCCGCAGGGGTGAACGGACGGAGTGAATAGGGGAAGACGTGGACCTTGGCAAACGCCGCCAACCGGACCATGTCCAGACTCGCCTGCAGGTCCTCCTCAGTCTCGCCCGGGAATCCAACAATGACGTCGGTTGTGAACGTGAACAAGGGATCGACCGCCCGCAGGCTCTGCACACTGCTCAGCAGGTCGCTCGACGTGTACGGGCGACGCATTCGCTGCAGCACCGCATCACTGCCGCTCTGCAGGGGAAGGTGAAGCTGTGGACACAGCGCAGCATGCTTCGCGAACTGGCTGACCAGCGCTTGGGTGATCGCGTCCGGGTTCAGCGAACTGACGCGTACGCGCGTCGGAAGCCCTGCGGTCTCAAGTGCTCCCAGCATGCTGTCCAGGAGGACAGGCAGCATGTCCACTGTCTGCCCATACTTGCCGATCTCCGTCCCAGTCAGCACGACTTCCTTGACACCTGCCACGGCCAGCTTCAATACTTCGTCTACTGCCATGTCGATCGGCTTGGATTCGAGGCGAGAACCTCGCACAAACGGGACCACGCAGTAGCTGCACATGTTGTCACAGCCCTCCTGAATGCGCACATCCACCCGGTTTCGGGAGCCAGCTCTCAGGACGCGCCCGTCGACCCAGCGCCCAGCAGTCTCGACAGCCTCACCTGAGCCAACGACAAGCTTTGCCACTTGTGCTCGATCACTCATGGCAACCACCGCAACGCCGGCAGGAGCTTCCTTGTGCGTCAGCTTCAGCAGCGTTGCCCCACATCCGGTGAGATAGACAGGCATACCCGGCCGCTGCCGCAGGGAACGACGCACAAACTGCAGGCTCTGAGCCTGGGCTCGGTTTGTGACGCTGCATGAGTTCACGACAACGGCATCGGCTTCCATCATCTTTGTGGTCGTCTCGGCTCCCAACAATCTCATTTCCTGCGCGTAAAGCTCTGAGTCGACCTCGTTGACCTTGCAGCCAAGGGTATAGATGAATACCTTCATGGTCTCGCCTGCAGCTCCCGCACCAGAAGCATGGCAGCGAACCCGGCCAGCTCGCTCCTCAGAATGCCTGTGCTGAGTCGAACCGACATGGCGCCCCGGTCGATGAACAGTGCTTCCTCTGGTTCGGAGAACCCACCCTCAGGACCGACTGCGATTGCAACGGAGCCATCCAGAGCGAGTGCTCCGTCACTTGCCAGCCTCATCATGGTCGAGGCTGCACGAGGTGACATCATGATCAACGTATCGATGGAACCGGCAGATGACAGAGCGTCCTGAATCCCCGCAGCGAGTTCGACCGTTGGAACGTCGCCCGTCTCGGCCTGTTCGGCTGACGACAGGGCTACCTGGCTGAGGCGCTCGAGCCGTCCGGCGACATTCCATGGCTGGCTGCGCTCTGCGGCGTACAGGACAAAACGATTCACTCCCAGCGGAGTGCAGGCATGGACAGCATCATCGAGAAGCGCAGGCCGGATAATAGCCTGCAGCAGGGTGACAGGATGCGAGGCAAAGGGCGATTGGCGGATGCCTTCGACCGTGACCGCCAGGCCGGCTCTGGAGGACTCCTCAACCACTGCGTCATACAGCTCGCCCGCATGGAACAGGACGATCCGTTCGCCGTGGCGAGTGCGGAGGACATCTGCAATGTGATGTGCAGCAGGGCTGCCCCCAAGCTTGACATGTTCGCCCAGCCTGAGCGACCGACCCGCCTCGAAGGCCGGCATGGATCAGCCGCTGCCCGAGACCCTGCCGAGGTATCCTGCGAAACTCTCCAAAACGGTTATGGCGCGGATGTAGTTCATACGGATAGGTCCGACAAGACCGAGAATGCCGCGCTGGTTCGAATCGAGCGAGTAGTTGACCGAGACTAGGCTGAAGCTTCTCAGCTCTTCCCGCTGGTTCTCCTCTCCGATGAACAGGCTGATCTCTCCCCGATTGCTCAGCGAGTTCAAGTAGGGCTTCACGACCTCCTCGCGGCTCAGGAAGGTGCTCAGCGCGGAAAATGCGCCAACCTGGTCGTCAGGAAGCTCAGTCAGCATCTGTTCGATGCCCCGGACAAAGATCTGACTGTCACCCTTGCGCAGCTCGCCTTCCATCAGCTCAGCCACGGCGTCCAGAACACCCTCATAGCGCCTGGCCAGGCCTTGTGGCAGCATGTTGCCATAGCGAAGGATCCGAATACCCTCTTCGAGGCTCTTCCCTCGAAGCTCCCTGGAGAATATGGCATTGATATCTGCGAGTTCCTGTTCTGTCGTGTCCGATGGAGCAAGCAGCTTGTATCCATCAACGTTCTCGCGATCAGTTATGAAGATGAGCATGAGTACGGTCTCGCTGAATGGCACCAGACTGACGTGACGCAGGGTTACCGAGTTGATCGGGGGACTAAGAACGAAGCTCACCTTCTTTGTGCGGTCAGATACGGCAGTCGCCACGCCATCAAACAGGCGTGGAAGACTCTCGTACTGCAGCGGAAGATCCATTGGTCCGGTGAACATGCGCTGACGAGTCGCCTCGACGAGAAATGCCGAGATGTACATGTGATAGGCCAGAACTGTCGGAACGCGTCCCGCAGAGACGTGGGGCTGCTGAAGATACCCCATGCTGCCAAGCTCCGCCATTTCATTGCGGATCGTCGCAGACGAGAGGTCGTTGCCCAACTGGCTGGTTACGAATCCCGAGCTGACAGGCTCGCCGTCATCCATGTACTTCCGGACGATAGCCAGCAATATGCGCTTCTGCCGTTCTGTCAGGAACATCTATATCACCCTATTCATTGTATCGCATAGCGCCAGCCTGACAAGCTAGAAGCGGGCGGCCGCCACGAAGGCAGCCACCCGCTCTGCCGAACTGTGAAGAAATCCTAGCCCTTCTTGAGCAGCGCGTCGACTTTGGCCGTAATGGTGCGCTTTGGAACGGCGCCGATCACCTGGTCGACAACAACGCCATCCTTGAACAATGCCAGCGTCGGTATGCTCATGATGCCATAGCGACCAGCAATCTCCTGATTCTCGTCCACATTCAGACGAGCGACCTTCAACTTGCCTGCGTACTCATTGGCGATCTCGCCAACAACCGGCGCAATCATGCGACAGGGGGCACACCATACAGCCCAGAAGTCGACCAGGACAGGCAGCGAAGAAGAAAGGACCTCGCTCTGAAAATTCGCAGTTGTCGCAACAATCTCGTTGTCTTCCATGTGTTCCTCCTTGCAGGATTTTTGTTCAATGCCGTGCATGCTTCGCAATGCTACTTGAGGCCGCTGTATCTAAGAAGCAGCTTCTCCAGACGTTCAAGTTCCTTCTCGGGGGCGACGTCCTGCTGTACACGGCAACCAACCTCATTGAGAAGTACGTCGGTGCCGATACGGCCGATAGCCGCGTGGGCTGCAACAAGCTGCGCAAGGACTTCATCACACGGACGACCTTCGTCGACCATCTTCTGAATCCCCCGCAACTGCCCTTCGACGCGTCGAAGGCTATGCAGAACCTTTGTCTTGTCCATCATATACCCCTTGGGGTATATTATGCAGATAGTTGCTGTTGTCAAGAATGCCTGTACTATACTAAAATAGGGTTTGGGGGTGAACTGTGAAGCGAGTACTGACCAGCCTGACTGTTCTTCTTGTCGTGTTTGTCATCTTCGCACTTGTCATCGGTCCGCTGCGAAAGACACCGGTCGAACTAGGTATTCTTTTTTTTCCGACGGTTACCACTACGGCGGAGACATTGGCCTATGTCTCTTTCTTCATAGGCCTGCTCCTGGCCACGGTGATCGCTTTCATCGGAGACATAGCGCTGCGCAAGAGATTCAGAGCGGCCATGCTTGAGCAGAGCAAGCGGATGAAAGACATCACGGACAGCGAGGATGCCACCACCAAAGCGACGGCTGTTTCCAGTGAGGACAGACCTTCTGGATGAACCATCACAGCACTGTCCAGATTACGCGGGCAGCCCTCATTGCCGCCCTGTACATGGTCTTCACAATGGTTCCGCCCTTCAGCGCAATCAGCTTCGGGGCCGTGCAGTTCAGGCTGGGTGAGGCCCTTGTCCTTCTGCCATTTCTGCTCGACGAAGCAGTTCTCGGTGTGGTCGTCGGCTGTCTCGTGGCCAACCTATTCTCGCCGTTTGGCCTCATCGACGTTGTTATCGGCACTAGCGTGACCGCGTTGGCCGCACTTCTGACAAGGCGCCTCCGCAGTACTGGCAGGCTCTGGCTTGCAGCGCTGCCACCGATCCTTCTCAACGGCCTCGTCGTGCCTGTATATGTCGCGACACTCACCCTTCCCGGAGCTGCGAGCCTGTCCCTTTCACACAACCTCTCGGCGAGTCTGCGCTTCATCCTGACGCACTTCTCCTGGGGAGTGTACCTGCCGATAGCACTGTCGATCATCGCCGGTGAAGCGGCCGTGGTCATTCTTCTCGGCCTTCCGGTGCTCGTCCTCGTTCGTCACAACATCCATCCGATCAAGGAGGTCCCATGACCTATACCGTCGCTCTTGCTCAGGTGA
>JAPLGI010000183.1 GCA_026390245.1 Caldisericota bacterium | reverse complement strand
GCAACTCGCTGCTGCTCTACCTCTTACATGGTGCTCTGCGGGGGATATTCGTCATGCCACGGGCATCTGGCTGGTCCGAACTGGCTCCCGCCTGGCTCGTCGTCCTTCAGGCAGTGTTCATGGTCGGAACGCTGAGTTGGGTCGGGTGGGCGCTGGACCGCGGGCACTTCCATTTTGCACTATGATATGAGCAGGGAGGAATGATGGATGATTACGCGGAGGTTGTTGTGGTTGCGGGGCAGGCTGAGGCAGAGCGCATCGTGCAGGCTCTTGGATTGGCCGGGATAACCGCGTTTTTTCACGCAAAGGAAGGACTCGAAGGGACGTTCCAGGTCATTGCCGTGGGCTCTCGCGTTGTCGAGGCACGGGAGGTCGCGAGCACGTTTCAGGGTTGTGAGTGCCAGCAGGAAGGAAGCACTGACGAAATGGAGGTTCACAGCCAGCCTGGAAAGCGCGTACGCCGCCGGGGAATCGTCGAGTAGAGGCCTCGGTTGACGGTCACGCCGGGCTTCTGACATTCTGCCGGACATTGATGAGGGACATGAGGTGATCCGTGGACAGATCAGGAGTACTGGCTGGCATCGTCTGCCGCGAACTGGAACCCGGGCTCTGGCCAGAGCTGGAGACTCTGTTCGGCAAGAATGGAGCGTGCGGCGGTTGCTGGTGTCAGTGGTGGCGCATCGCGGGTGTGGAGCACTGGAAGGATGTCAAGGGCGAAGTCGCGCACTTCCGTCTTTGTCGACAGGTACAGGAGGGGCACGCGCACGGCGTCCTTGCATACGATGGCGATAAGGCTATCGGATGGTGCTCGTTCGAGCCGCGCTCTTCGTTCCCACGGCTGCAGCGTTCACCTTCGTTTAAGGGGACCGCGACAGAAGATGTCTGGTTTGTCGGCTGTTTCTTCGTGGAGCGGGCGTGGCGCCGCCGCGGCGTGGCCGACCTTCTGTTGGAGGAATCGCTGAAGCTCATGGAGCGCGAAGGAGCCCGGATAGTCGAGGCTTGTCCCAAGGATACCCATGACAAAGCACAGCCGGACGCCTTCGTCTATACTGGAACGTGTGCGATGTTCGAACATTACGGATTCTCGGCGGCAGAGGGCCCGAAGTCCGGCATCGCAGTGATGCGCAAGCGGCTGGCGGCGAGGAAGGGTATGTGAACAGCTGGTGAAATTGCCGTAACCTTTGCGAGCTCGCGGACGTAAGCAAAGTGGACAGTCGGTCGGTGTTCCAGAAGACCGGCTATGTGGGTAAGGAGCAGATATGGCTAACCAGAGCACTCGCAGGACCAGTTCCAGGGTGGCGAACCTCGGCATCCTGCTGATCGTTGTCGGCATCGTCGTTCTTGCACTACAGTATATTCACATCGACATGAGCTGGCTTCCGCAGCGCTGGGCTGACCTGTCATGGCCTCTGCGCATCATTATTCCGGGGCTGGCGTTGTTCGTCGTCGGTCTGGTCCTGCCGGACCAGGCAGGCGAGGGTCTGTCCGGACTGGGGCTGGTGGCCGCGGCCGTCGGCACCCTGCTCTGGTACCAGGACGTCACCGGCACATGGTCAAGCTGGGCATATGCCTGGGCGCTTGTGTTCCCAGCCGCGGGAGGACT
>JAPLGI010000010.1 GCA_026390245.1 Caldisericota bacterium | reverse complement strand
GAGACGTCGATGACGTCCCCACGCCGAAGCAGGCGAGGCGCGTATCCAGCTTTGGGCGACAAGTCCGCCACAAGAGCCGCCTCAAGCTCGGATGTCTTGATATCGTCACCTGCAGCCTCGACCACTTCATCCTCGGTCTCGACCTCTGCTGGTGCGGGAACTTCTTCTGGAGTCTTTTCCTTTGCCATTTCGACGGCCGGCGCTATCGGCTGGTCAACCGTCTCAAGGAGGTTCTTTGCATCAAAGAGTCCGTCCATTTCACCTGTGGTTTCTGCTGCAGCGTGTTTGTCCATGTCCACCATGTTGACCCCTCTACATTAAGGATGAATGTAAATCAATCTCTGAGTATAGAGCAAGAATGGACACTTGTCAAACCCTTGAGAACCGCGTCCCGCCTGCAATACCTCGGTCATTCATCAAAGCTTGAAGCACTTGTCAGACCAATCATGAACTCCTGCACCGAGAGCCCGTTGTCCGACTGCCAGCATCCATTCAAACCGGTCATCGCACAGGAGGATCTTCCAGATGCCCGAGTCACTGCCAGGGCACAGGTTGTCATGACTGAACGTCGGTTCTCTTTTCAAGTGCCTGAGTCAGCGTGAAGACGTCAGCAAACTCCAGGTCACTTCCCTTGGGAATGCCCGTTGCAATTCGAGTAACGCGTACTCCTGATGCAGCCAGCAACTTTGCGATGTACATCGCAGTAATATCGCCGTTGAAATTCGGATTTGTTGCAACAATGACCTCCCGCACGCCGTCCAGCGTGATGCGTTCGAGCAGACGGTCGAGTCGCAGTTCTGACGGACCGATGCGAGCTATTGGGTCGATCCGGCCATGCAGAACATGATACAGGCCCCGGAAAGCGCCAGTTCTCTCGATGGCAGAAAGGTCCCGTATCTCCTCGACAACGCACAGGAGCTTCGTATCTCGCGAAGAATCACGGCATACCTCGCATAGATCTCCCTGGGCGAAATTGCCGCACCGTCTGCAGAACATTACCTCGCGCTTCGCGGCCAGGAGAGCTTCAGCCAGCGCCAGAACATCTTCGTCGGACTGATCCAGCAGGTAGAATACGAGCCTGTCGGCTGCCTTGGGTCCGATACCGGGCAGACTGCTCAGCCTGGCCGAAACCTCTATGAAGCGCCGGGGCAGGAACACCGACTATCCAAGTCCTGGAATGTGGGGCATGCCGGCGGTGACCTTCTTCATGATCTCCTCGGCCTGACGGTCTGCCTCAGCCTGGGCTTCGCGCACGGCTGCGACGACAAGATCAGCAGCCATCTCGGCATCGCCAAGGTCAAAACCGGCCTGAATGCTGATGCCGATGAGGTCTTTCTTGCCGTTGACGACCGCAGTGACGGCTCCTCCCCCTGAAGTCGCAGATATCCTGCGGTCCAGCAGCTCCTGGTCAGCACGTGCAGCATCTTCCTGCATCTTCTGGGCCTGCTTCATGAGATTGTTGACGTTGTACATACGGCTCCTCCCCTGTTACCTCAGGAGTCGAACAGCGACTCCGTCGCGTCAAACGTCTTCTTCAGGAGTTCCAGCTTCTCGTCCTCTGGAACCTCTGCTGCGGCTTCCTGCGGTGCAGGTTCCGGGAATCCTTCCTCGACCAGCCTCACCTTTTCGACCGCGTAGACGGACCGTGCCGCTGGAACAAGAACTTCGTCCTGCTTCTGTTCGAGCATTGTGCGGAACAGCTTGGTCTTCGGCCCTAGCACGACCCGCAGGATGCCCTGATCGACCCCGACTTCACGAACATCAAGTGCTTGAAGCATCACCCCGATAGGCTTGTTTGCCTCGGAGACAAGCGCCTTGAAGTGCGCCCATTGGTCCGCAGACTCCTCCGCCGATTTACTTGCCGACTGTCCGATAGCCTCGTCAGGAGCACCCGGGGAATCATCGAAGACCGTCTGCACAGCCTCGGCCGACCGTCCGGCAGACCTGAGCGCATCCTGACTGCTCGTAAACTGCACCCCATGCGAGAGCTCTTCACGCGCCTGATCCAGACCCATTGGAAGGTCAAGGGCCATGGCCAGCAAGAAAGCTTGAACAAGAGGATACGGATCCGAAAGGTATGCTGACTGCTGCTGGATTCGCGCAAAGGCCGCAGCAAGGTTCACCAGAGCTGCGTCTGGGAAGACCCTGAGGCGATCGGCAGGAACGCCATCGGTATTGGGCGTCCGGGCGGTCACCTTCACGAGGATGTACCTGCTGATGAGAGCAATTGTCCTCTCAAGCAGGTCAGCAGGTTCTATCCCGGCCCGTTCCAGCTGATCCAGAACGGAAATGACTGCCTTTGGGTCGCGCGAGAGCAGGGCCTGGACAAGCAGAGAAATGTTCTCTTCGGTTGGAAGGCCCAGCAAATCCAGCACCGTCGCACCTGAGACAGGTTCCGCTCCGAACACGGAGAACTGGTCGACAAGACCGATAGCTCCTCTCATCGAACCCCCGCTTAGCGCAACAATCTGGTGAAGTGCTTCATCGGTGATACTCGGAGCCTCGATGTTCCGAACGCCCTGAAGGTACTGGAACATGGCCGTTTCCGAGATGCGCTTGAAGTCGAACCGCTGGCATCGGGACAGAATCGTCTCAGGCAGTTTCTGAGGTTCTGTCGTTGCCAGAATGAAAACGACGTAGTCGGGCGGTTCCTCCAGCGTCTTCAGGAGCGCATTGAATGCCTGGACGGTGAGCATGTGGGCTTCATCGATGATGAAGATCTTCTTGCGGCTGCGAGCCGGAACGAACCTTGTGGACTCACGCAAGTCTCTAACCTCATCGATACCCCTGTTGCTGGCAGCATCGATTTCGATGACGTCAATGTCGTTTCCTGACGTGATGGCTCTGCAGTGTTCGCATTCCATACAGGGATGGCTGATCGGTCCCTTTTCACAGTTCAGGGCCTTGGCCAGAATGCGGGCGACGCTCGTCTTGCCTGTGCCCTTGGGCCCGGCAAACAAGTAGGCGTGAGACGTCCTGCCAATGTCGACCGATCCCTTCAGAATACGTACTACCGTCTCCTGACCGATAATGCC
Organism: Caldisericota bacterium; assembly: GCA_026390245.1. Classification (GTDB taxonomy): domain Bacteria; phylum Caldisericota; class Caldisericia; order Cryosericales; family Cryosericaceae; genus Cryosericum. The sequence continues at coordinate 3,710 of JAPLGI010000010.1, read as the reverse complement.
GTCGAACGTCGCGGGGCGATACTTCCGATATAGTGAAACGTAGCGCTCAGTGGATTCCATGGTGTCTGTAGTATATTGCCCAGAGACGTCATTGCAAACAAAGCCCACCCCACAGCTCCTTGAGACGCCGAGACCCCCGCCTATACTGACTCCATGAAACGATTCCTGTGGACGCTCGTCATCCTGGTCTGTGCAGCGGGCGCTGTTCTTGCCCTGACGTACGCCGGCATCGACCTGTATGGGCACAAACAACAGACCGAGCAGGCTGACGTGATTTGTCTGTTTGGAGCTGCGGTCTGGGGTGACAGCCCGTCGCCTGAGCTGGAGGCCCGCATCGTGTGGGCCGCCGAACTCTATCGCGAGGGGCGCGCTCCGCTGTTGTTTCTGTCCGGCGGTCCAACGGGATCAGACTTGAGCGAATCGGACGTCATGGGGGCCGTCGCCACCAGGCATGGAGTTCCTCGGAGTGCACTTATTTTCGACACCGCAGGCACGACGACGTCTCGCACACTGGCAAACCTCAAGCGCTACATGCAGGGCAATGGCCTGACTTCATGTCTAATGGTGTCGTCACCCTTTCATATGGCGCGCATCATGATACTGGCTGGCCTGAATGGCCTGCGGGCCTTCACTGACCCGCCCACCACGACGCCCGTTTCGCTCAGCACCGCACAGAGGGTACGAGCAACGGCTCGTGAGGAGCTTGCACTGTTCAAGGACCTGATGGTCTTTGTCGTGTCTCCCGACTAGCGGGAACGCCTTGCTCGTGCAATGCGCGCAAACCCGGGATGGGCGACCCCAGCCAGGGATACGCGGTCAATTCGCAGTTCTCCTCGGGCGTCGCGCGCCGGTCTTGAAGGGACAGTCATGTCGACACCCTGAAGTTGTGCAGTGTATTGCAGGACGTCCTGAGCCGAAAGAGAAGGCACGCCACTCACAATCGTGTCAATCAGAGAAGACAGGCCAATAACTCGCACGCCTTCAATTCTCGTCTTGACACGAACCCTCGCCTTGACGAAGACGATCACTGAACGAACGTAACACGAATCCGCCGGGCTCAGCCGTCCCTTCACGTATCTGGCTTCCAATGTCGCCTGGCGTACAACATCACAATTCAGAGACTCGCCGTTCCTGCTCAGACGACCATTCTTGATGCCGATGGTACCAGAATGGTTCTTCGTTTCAATGACGAAGACTCCGGTCGGGCCCACAACGACATGGTCAACGTCGCCCCCATAGAAGCCGAGGCCGTTGAATACGTGGAACTCCTCCGGCAGCCGTGAGAGAACGGCTCCCACGTCATACTCGCCGCCCGCCCCGCCATAGTATCTGTCGGCAGCTGTTTCCAATCTGAAGATGCCGTGGGCACACCAGAACCCAAGAGCTCCCACGATGAACCACACTCCGGCTCCAAGCAGCCCATTGATCCGAACCCCCTGCCGGAAGAGGAGATATGTCAGAATCCCCATGACCAGCATGGGAATGAGGGCCCGGTACATGAGCCGGTCGCCCGCGTGGTATGTCGCTCCTCCAGCCTTGCCATGAACCTGTGCCATGTGCTCCCCCGTCACGAACTTGTTTCTGACTGCCAGGAGTCCTTGGAATTGAACACTGTTTCAGTCTACGCACATGCAGTTTGCGTGCAAGCTGACGTTCGCCCATCACCAACAATCGGGCCATGGCACCGGCGGCCAGAGCGTGAAACCCCTCCCCACAAACATGCCGGTTTTCTTTTCGCATCCAGCACATATACTTACTGGCATAAACGTTTGGAGGATGGCCATGATCAAGTCAGTCAAGGGGACGAGCGACATAACATCACCCGAAGTTCTTCTTTGGCAGCACGTGGAGAAGACCATGGCAACAACTGCCAAAGCATACGGCTATGAGGAGATTCGCACCCCGACTGTCGAAATGGAGGAGCTCTTCTCCACATCGGTCGGTCAAGGCACTGACATCGTCGAGAAGGAAATGTACGCCTTTCCCGACAAGAAGGGGCGTCACCTCGTCCTGCGCCCCGAAGGGACTGCTGCCACTTGCCGGGCGTACCTGGAACATCAGATGAATCTGCTGCCTTCTCCGGCCAAGTTCTACTACATGGGATCGTTCTTCCGGTACGAGCAGCCTCAGAGTGGACGCAAACGAGAGTTTCACAGCTTCGGTGTCGAAGCCCTCGGCGAACAATCTCCGCTTCAGGACGCCGAGGTCATCGACATGGTCATGACAATGCTGTCGAGACTTGGTCTGTCGCACCTGTCCGTCGATGTCAACAGCATCGGCGACGACAACTGTCGGCCTGCCTACAAGGAGGCCCTCCGAACCTCACTGGCAACCCACGAGAGCGAGCTCTGCGAAGACTGCAGGAGAAGGATGACCGACAACCCTCTGCGTGTTCTCGACTGCAAGCGCGAAGATCCGGCATTGCTCGAGTCACTGCCAAAATCCGCGGACTACCTGTGCTCAGACTGCGAAGACCATTTTCACCGGCTGCTGTCTACGCTGGACTCCCTGAAGATTCCATATCGCCTCAATCACAGACTGGTCCGCGGGCTTGACTACTACACGAGAACCGTATTTGAGGTCATTTCCGAGGATCTCGGCGCACAGAATGCACTGCTGGGAGGCGGCCGCTATGACTATCTCATTCGCCATCTTGGAGGACCGGCCACTCCTGCCGTCGGCTGGGGCCTTGGACTTGAACGCCTGGTCTCAGTTCTGACGGCGCGTTATCCCGAGCTTCTCGGTTCGCTTGCAGTCCCCAGGGGATATATCGTTCACTCCGATGCAACAACGGCCGCAGCCTTCCAACTGAGACACGCCTTGGCCGACACGGGCTGGGCGCTGGATCTGGACGTTCGTCAGGATGGGTTTGGAAAGCAGCTTGCACGAGCGTCCAAGAGGGGTGCACGTATTGCACTGATCATCGGTGAAGACGAGGTTGCTGCAGGCACGTGCACGGTGAAGGATCTGATGTCTGGTTCCCAGACGGCGGTAGCGCTGGCCGACGTAGCCACCTGTCTTGTGTCACCCTGCGATGCCCGTGAACCACTTGACGGGTTTGAGCCAACACAAATCACTCGGAAGCAGATGCCCTGTGGATACGAGCGCTTCGCAGCGTTCTTGAAGCAGGGAACTTTATGCTCCCACCTGCTTAGGCAGGTTCAAAAGCTTCGTCAAGGCACGACCTTGTGGGGTGGCATCGTGATGTCTGAGCGAGAACGGGGATCCTATGCCAACTGATCGGGGCTTGGTTGTTGCCCGTCGTGGAGATGTTGTTACGGTACGACTGCTTCCCCATGACGGCTGTGCGTCGTGCGCACTTACCCAATTCTGTGTGGGCAGCAAGGAGAGCGACCCGACGATCAGCGCAAGCGCTCCCGCTGAAGTTGTACCGGGGGACTCGGTCGAGGTGACGCTCGACGAGTCGCTTGTTCTTAAGGCCACTGCCATCCTGTATGGCATTCCACTAGCTGCCTTCTTGACGGGCGTGCTTGGTGGTTACGGGTTTTCGTCTCTAGCGCAGCTGAGTGGAAACCTGTCCATGGCGCTTCCCGTCGTCGCGGGGTTTGCTATGCTGATCCCGGGTGCAATCATTTCTCGGAGAGTAGCCTTCCGGCTGAACCCTACGGCAACTGTGGTACGCAAACTCGATCAGGAGGTGACCGGACGCCAATGAACACAACTGCAATCTGGGTACTCGATGTCATCAT
>JAPLGI010000202.1 GCA_026390245.1 Caldisericota bacterium | reverse complement strand
GGCGGCAGCGAGTCTTCGGGCGTCGAAGAGGCAAGCCGCGAGCGGACCGGATACGTCAAGCTGAGAGGCACGGTCGGCAGCTCGCATTTCGTTGGCTACGAGACGCTGTCGGCCGAGGCCGTGATCACGGGTCTCCTGAAGGACGGCGAACCCGCCAGCAGTGCCAAGATGGGGGATCATGTCGGACTCATCCTTTCTTCGACGCCGTTCTACGGCGAGAAGGGCGGCCAGGTCGGCGACACGGGCGTCATCACGACACAGGGAGCGCGCTTCGAGGTCACGGACACGAAGACTCCCGTCGAGGGACTGATCATCCACGAGGGCGTTCTGGTCGAAGGTGCCATGGCAGCAGGAGACACGGCCCGCGCAGAAGTCGATCCGGAGCGGCGGCATGCCATCATGCGGGCACACACGGCGACCCATCTCCTGCAGGCCGCCCTGCGCTTCATCGACCCGACTGTCCAGCAGAAGGGTTCCAAGGTCATGCCGGACGAGTTCCACTTCGACTTCAGTTTCCGGGGCAGCCTTGGTCCGGACGATCGCAAGGCTCTGGAAGAGAAGGTGCTAAGGTTCATCACGTCCAATGTTCCGGTCCGGACGGACGTCATGCCGATGGAGGAAGCGCGCAAGACGGGGGCGCTCGCCTTCTTTGGCGAGAAGTACGGCGCGGCAGTGCGCGTGGTCTCAGCCGACGGCATCTCGAAGGAGCTATGCGGCGGCACGCACGTCACCGCGACGGGCGACATCGGCTTCCTGCACATCCGCTCCATCCACAGCATTGGAACGGACATCAAGCGCATCGAGGCTTCCGTCGGGCTGGGCGCACTGCGGGAGTTCTGGGCGTACCAGGAGGGACTGGAAAAGTCTGCGGGGACACTGAACTGCGGGCCTGTGCCGGCAGAGGTGACCCTCGCCGTGGAGGACCTCACAGCCGTCGTCAAGGAGCGCGACCGCCGTATCGAGGGGCTCATCGCCGCTGCGACGGATCGGCGCGTGCGTGATCTGATCGCCCAGCCGGCGAGCATCAAGGGCCAGCCCGTCGTTGTGGCCGCGTTCGAAGGCCTGACGGCGGAAGCCCTGCGGAGTGCGGGCGACATGGCCGAGCAGCAGCTGGGAAATGGCGTGTTCATCGGCATGACGTCAGGAGGGGACGGCTTCACGGTCATCAAGGTGTTTGGCACGGCCAGTACACTGTTCTCGGCTCGCGGCATCTTCAAGGCCTTGACGGACAAGTACGGCGGCAAGGGCGGCGGCAGCGACCGCATCTGCCAGGGGCGTATCGCAGGCCTGCCGACGGTAGAGGAACTGGAGGCACTGCTTGGCTGACGGTCCATCTCGCTCGCAGGTCATGCTGTGTCTCGACGTCGGTGAGCGCCACATCGGCCTTGCACGGACGGTGAGTGACGTGGGGACGGCATTCCCTGCCGGCTCCATCGACGTGGGAGACCAAGCCGGGACAGCGCGGGCAGTGGTGGACCGCGTCGTGCTCGAGGGTACCACCTGCCTGGTTATTGGCCTTCCGCTGGCGATGGACGGGACAGATTCGCTGCAAACGCGCAAGGTGAGGAGGTTCGTGGGTCTCGTGCGCAAGGAGCTGGCAGCAAGGGGCCTCAACAAGGCGGTGCGCGTTGAACTGGTGGACGAGCGCCTGTCGTCGGTCGCCGTCGGGCGAGCTGCCGTCAGCGAAGGACTGTCGACCGCCGCAGGACGCGCCACCAAGGACCAGTGGGAAGCGGTCTACATCCTCCAGGGCTATCT
>JAPLGI010000060.1 GCA_026390245.1 Caldisericota bacterium | reverse complement strand
CCCCAGAGGTTGCTGGAGTAGTGCACCGCGATGGCGGAGGCGAGGTTGGCAAGGTGGACCGCTTCGGTCAGTCCCATGACGGGGAACTCGATGCGTACCAGATTGGCCATCTGGCTGCTGAAGGGGGTGACCGCTCGAAGGCGCAAGAAGAAGCTCATCTTGCTGCTGCCGCTGCTCTCAGGGTACCGGATCTCAAAGACCGGGGTGCGCTCGCTTGCCTTGAGCGAAAGCACCGTCGCGAACTGCTCGCGCTGGAGGTAGGCCTCCTGGACGTTCTTGATGATGCCTGCCAGCTTCGCAGTCCCTGCGGCCAGACGGTGTTCATAGGGGATGGGGCCATCCGTCACCACTGCCTGTACGTCCGGGCGGTCCACTTGTTTCTGCGCCACGTCATGCTCCAGTTCCTGCATGAGGTTGTTGAGCTCCTGGCCAAAGTCGGCAGGATCATGACCCGCCGCGCTGTGAATCTCGTATTCGACGTCGAACGGACACGATGCATCGCTTGCCAGCTTGACTGTTTTCGTGTCCGGGTCCGGCGCGTTGGTCACGAAGTAGTGCCGTACTGTTTCGTCGCACAGAGCCTCTGCGACATCGTGAGTGCGAGAGCCATGCATCTGCATGCAGCCCGCGGCCACGGAACCGAACACGCCGTAGTACGGGGGGTTGCCATCGATGATGCCGTGCATGTCGATACGACGTACGCCGTCGACGAATGCGACGCGGACCGCTTCGACTTCCGCGAAAGCGGTGTCAGGCACCCGCATGCCCACCCAGTGGTCAAGGTCGCGGCATTCCGTGGTCGGCACCACCTCGTAGGAACGTTTCTGATCGGTCAATGAGACCTCCGTGGAACCGGTATAGACACTCTGCCAGTAGTCGGGCCGAATCTTCATCATGCAATCTCCCGGCGGGCGATGTGCGCCGAACCACCCTGACTGGTCACCTCGAGGACCGTTTCGAAGCGTTCCACGAGGTCCGCTCGGTGGGTGATGATGCCCACAAGTGAACCATCCCGGCGCAAGGACTCCAGGACGTCGGCGACCCCCTGGACAGTCGTCTCGTCCAGCGTTCCGAAGCCCTCGTCGATGAAGAAGCTGTCCAGATCGACACTTGTCGACAGCAGGTCCTTGACGGCGAGAGCCAATGCAAGCGAAGCGAGAAAGGTTTCTCCCCCGGACAGTGTGGCGACGTCGCGTGGGCCCGAGGCGCTGAATGCATCCTGCACCATCATCTGGTCGCCCTCGTCCAGCATCAGCTCAAAGCGTCCCTTGCTCAGGACCTGCAGGTGGTCATTTGCAGTCACAAGAAGCTGTTCGAGGATGCCACTGCTGACGAATGCCACCATGCCCTTGCTGCCGAAGTCGCGGGCGACCTGCTGATAGGTTGACAGCAGGCGGGTTACCTGTTCCTTGCGGCTCATGCGGTTGGCAAGGAACGCACGGCGGGTGAGGAGATCCTCCTTGCTTCGGCGTGCGGCTGTCAGGTCCTCCTGCGAGCGGGTGAACGCGGTGGCTGCAGTCTGACGTGCAGCGCGTGCAGTGTCGAGGTCAGCCTCCGACGGGAGGTCAGAACCGAGCTCCTGCTCCAGCATCTCCACCTGCGCAGCAGCGCCAGCAGTGTCCTGGTCGTATTGGCTGACCGACGCTTGAAGTGCGGCCAGCCTGTCGGGAGGGAGGACGGCGGCTTTCATCGATGGGATCGTCTCGAACCCATGAGCTTGTGCCTCGGTCATCAGGTCGCGCTGCAGCGTTTCATGCTGGACTTCCGCCTGACTGCACTGGCCTGCCAGTGTCGCAGCCCTTGTCTGGAGCTCGGCCAGCTGCTGCCGGGCAGCTTCTTCCTTCTCACGGTATTCTTCGAGGTGGAGTGCGATTGCCTTCTGTGCGGTGCGGGTTGTCGTCTCCTGTCCCCGTAGCTGTGCGAGTCGCGCATGGATGAACGTGGCGGGGTTGCTGCTGCCGTCGCGGGCGACCATCGGGTCCATGAGCAGGCGCAGGGTCAACTCGTGCGCCTCATTATGGTCATCCTTGTCCTCGGCTTTCAATGCGGTCAGCTGCCGTGTCAGCTCCTCGGCCCGGACCTTGTCCGCCTCTGACTTCTTCTCCT
>JAPLGI010000011.1 GCA_026390245.1 Caldisericota bacterium | reverse complement strand
GGCGAATCGAAGGTGTTGGCGATACCCAGCAGAAAGGTCAGGACCAGGATGTGCCACGGGCGCACAGCGCCAGTAAATGTCAACACTGCCAGAACAAAGGCCAGCACCATCATGGAAGTCTGAGTGTAGAGCATCAGTCTCTTGCGGGGCATGCGGTCGGCAACGTTTCCTGCATAGAGCATGAACAGCCAGACCGGGATGCCATTGGCGAACGCAACATAGCCGAGGAACGCAGCCGACTTGGTCAGCTGGTACGCAAGGTAGCCCTGCGCTGTCATCTGCATCCAGGTCCCAAAGAGGGAAACAAGCTGTCCCGCGAACCAGATGCGATAGTTGGGGTACTGCAGGGCTGCGAAGGTGTCGCGTGGACTGATGCGTCGCACAGGAACAGCGTCCCGAGTATCGAGGCACTCCACAGCAGAACCCTTGTTCATCATCTCATCGACCACTCATCCAACCTCGCTGACCAGGAATTGTGCGTTGCATGCAGTGCACCATGAGTTTAGCACAAACTGGCGCGAGAGGGCCGGATGCTTGATTGAAATTTCTCTTGCAGCTATAGTAGGAACAGTCAAGATTGCGTGACTGCTCGACAATCAGTAACTCATGCACGAGAGGGGGAACAGTATGAAGAGAATCACCGTGGTTCTGCTTGTCCTCAGTTTATTGCTCGTCGCAGGCTGTGGAAACCCAACACCGAAAACAGAGACTGGAAAGGTCACCATCGTTGTCGAGGACGATAGCGGGACTGCTGTCAAGGGAGCCGCTGTCACGCTGACTGACGGTGACGGCAAGGTGCTGAGCGCGACATCCAGTGTCGACGGGGCAGCGGTGTTCAACGCTGTCGCGTATGGCGACTACGATGTTGCATCCTCCATGAACGGGTATGCCGACGGAATGGATATGATCACCGTCGACTCCAGCAGCCAGGACCTCTCCCTGGGCATGACCTCCACTGCAGCGAACCCCAGTGGTTCCGGCGAGGATACCAGCACTATTGGCGATGCATCGGTCATCGACTCGCTCACCAGCTATCGCTACAAGTGGACGACGCTTTCGGAAGGGGACGCAGCGCCAACCGTGATCGAGGGGGGCATGGAGAAGCCCAACAGCGAGTATTACATCATGCATGACAAGGACGGAAAGACGCAGCTGGAGTTCTACAAGGTCGATGGAACCGTCAAGATGGGGACCGCGGGAACATGGCAGACCTTGACCGGCGATGAAGCCAAGAACTTTGGGTATGGCGATACCTTTGTCAGTACACTCACCGGAGACTACTCGAATATCAAGGACAACTCCTCGGACTGGAAGAAGTCCGATGGCGGCTCTATCAACGGCTATGACACTGACAAGTACGCGTACAGTGTCGACGTGAGTGGGGTAACCATGACGGCGAGCGGCTACTTTGTCAGGAGCGGGGAGTTCAAGGGGATCATGACCCGCTACGACATCTCCTATCAGAATATCAAGGACGCCACCAAGCGCAGTGGATTTACGATCGACACCTATGACCTCAACAGGCCGCTCGGGATAAAGCTGCCGTGACCGAGCAGGAATCGGAGGCGGCGCGGTCTCTGCGTTTCCGGGTTGTTCGAGCCGCTGCAGAGGCGAAATGAAGAAGCGGGGGGCTTGCGCCCCCCGCGATTGTCGTACGGTGGTTGGAGAAAGAAAGTCGGAACCTTCTCATCTAACACGTTGCATATGGTATCCTGCTCATCAGACTGTGCAAGTGTCCGTTCAAGGGAGGGTCCTTCACAATTCAGATGGATTAGTGCCGCGACAGTGGCATTCAGGTCTCGATGCGCACCCCTTTCCAGAATGCCACATATCTGGTGATGTTGACTGCCTTCGGCTTGGGTTCGAGATATGACCACGCCGCATCCGCGTTGGTTTGTCCGTCCACGACAACATCGTAGTAGCTGGCCGTCCCTTTCCATGGACACTCTGTATGATATCCGGCATGCTCTCGGAGGAACTCGAAGTGCACCGCTTCCGGTGGAAAGTAGTAGTTGTTCTCTACCACAATGAACTTGTCGCTGTCTGCAAGCGTCGCATTGTTCCAGATTGCTCGCGCCATATGTGCCACCCCCTTTGAGGATTGAGTGAAGTATACCACGGGCGGCTTGTGTGGCAACGCATGATCCACCGCAGCCAGGGCAGGCAGGCACGTCGTCAGGACCACCCTCACTGTCAACAGCTTTCGTCGCCTGCAAAGCTCGAAACAGTCCCCAACGCTGCACTGGTCACGGGGAGCGAACTGCATAGAATGAAATTCCAGTTCTGCGCATTCGACGTAGGCAGACGGGCACTCCGTGTGAGAGGATGAACATGGTATCGGAAGCAACTGTAGAAACTCGTGGCACTCTCAGACTTAGCCGGGAACAGGTACGTGAACTGTTGCCCCAGAGAGAGCCATTTCTCTTCGTCAACGGCCCAGCAGATGTCGTTCCTGGGGTCAGTGTGGCAGCTCAGGCGACGTATGCAGAGGGCAGTCTCTACTATGTGGGGCATTTTCCGGGATTTCCGGTGACCCCCGGTGTGATCATCATCGAGACAATGGCGCAGGCCGCTTCGCTGATGATGCTGACGACACCGCGCTACTCGGGTCAGATCGTCTACTTTGTCGGCATACAGGAAGCGCGGTTCCTCAGGGCAGTGCCCCCCGGGGCAGTTGTCAGACTTACGGGAAGTGTGGTCTCGATACGGCACGGGGTCGTCGAAAGCAGGATGGAGGCATGGATGGGTGGGATCCGCGCAGCCGTTGCGATTGTGACATGTACGTTCCGCCCCCATCGTTCTCCTTCCAACCAGGAGGGCAATGTTGGAGGCTGATGGAGGCTTGTCGATGAAAGTGGCTCGCGGCAGGGAACGCAAGGGCAGCGTCACGAACCAGCAGGGGGTGTGGACATGGCAGTGCAGCACAGCGGCACAGATCGATTGACGGCCATCATCACCGTCGCCGACCGCATGTGGCGGGGGTTCTTCATCAACTGGCTGGCAGCCAGCTCCCTGCTTGTGAACCCGGTGAGGGCATCACTGATGCGTCTCTACGGCATACGGACCGCGACAAATGGAATCCGCCCCGGATGCTACTTTGCCGGCCGCGACATCGTCATTGGAGCAGGCACGTTCGTCAACTACCGCTGTTTCTTTGACGGTTCAGCCCCCATCCGTATCGGCAAGAAGTGCGGGTTGGGCATGGAAGTGCTGTTCTGCACGTCGACGCACTTTCCGGGACCGGCGACCGAGAGGGCGGGGCGTGTCCATCCACAACCTATCACAGTGGGCGATGGCTGCTGGATTGGGGCGCGTGTGGTCATCCTGCCGGGTGTGACGATCGGGGACGGTTGCGTCATAGCGGCAGGGGCCGTCATCAACAAGGACTGCGCCGCAAATGGCATGTACGCCGGTGTCCCCGCTCGGCGCATCAAGGAATTGCCCGTAGAGGTTGATGCTGTGGCACAAACGTGATTGGCCGTTCAGGGGGTGCGTGATGGAGCAGCTGGATAGGGGATACCTTTTCACGGATATTGGAGCTATTGAGGTTACGGGCACGGAGCAGGGCATCGTGTCGGTCGCGTTTGTGGAAAGCATTGACACCGAGGCTGCCTGCAGGACAAAGGCAGTCCAGCGCTGTATCACGGAGCTCAGCCAGTACTTTGGTGGCAGAAGAACGCGGTTCTCCGTCCCGCTGAGCCCGGAAGGAACGGAGTTCAGGCTGCTCGTCTGGAAGGCTTTGAAGAAAGTGCCATTTGGCAGGACAGCAAGCTACAGCAAGATTGCTCGGGTGATTGGCCATCCACGCTCGGCACACGCGGTGGGCGGGGCAGTGGGGCACAACCCCATCGCCATCATCATTCCGTGTCACCGCGTGATTGGCAGCGACGGCTCGCTCACCGGCTACGCAGGAGGGCTCGACCGAAAGCGCTGGCTGCTGGAGCACGAGCAGAGGGTTCTGGCCGCTAGAGGCTGAGCACGTTCCGCAGAGGGCCGACGTGGATCCCGGCGCCGTCCAGGCCCCGCCGCACCATTTTGACGATTGCGAGCGCGGTGGGATTGTCGCCGTGGACGCAGACCGAGTCGGCGTGGACACGGACGATTTCCCCTTGCCCTGCCACGACGACTTCCTCAGTCACCATCCTGATGACACGCGCCGCGATCACCTCCGGGTCATGCAGAACAGAACCCGCATGGGAGCGAGCGACCAGTGAACCATCTGCACGGTAGGCGCGGTCAGCAAACACCTCGGCTGCAAACGGAACGCCCAGTTCGCGTGCAGCAGCCTCGTGCCGGGAGCCCGGCAGGCCTAGCAGGATCAGACCCGGCGCCGCATCGCGCGTCGCCTGTGCAAGTGCGCGGGCGATATTCGTATTTCTGGCCGACTGGTTGTACAGGGCTCCATGCGCCTTGACGTGGCTCAAGGGGACTCCTTCGGCATGACAGATGGCTGCCAGCGCTCCAATCTGGTACAGGCAGAAGGCATAGACTTCATCGGGAGTGCACGTCATGGCGCGGCGTCCGAACCCGGCCAGGTCCGGATACCCCGGGTGCGCTCCGACAGCCACATCGCGGTCATGGGCCAATCGTACCGTCTGCAGCATGACCTGCGGGTCGCCTGCATGAAAGCCGCAGGCGACGTTGGCGCTGCTGACATAGTCCAGGACGTGCGCGTCATCGCCGAGTGTCCACACGCCAAAGCTTTCACCCACGTCACTGTTGAGATCAACCATCCTGCTCATCGTTCGCCTCCAGAGGGGTCACGTCATGCCACTCTATTGTGCGTTCCGCACCGTTGACGGTCATCTGTAGTGTACCACCTGTTCGGGACTGACGCCAGACGGACTGCAGGAGGGCCAGTTCCTTCCGTGCAGAGGACTGTTCCTCCAACAGCTCTCGCGCCTCATTGAGGGAACAGATGCGAAAGCGGACAGTGTCGCCCGGCCGGCACTGCGCCAGCCATCCGAGTGCCGCCGAGGCGACGATGAAGGGCTTGACATATCCCCCTGTTGTCTGGCGGTCGGCCAGCATGATGATGGGCAGACCCGAGCCGGTTACCTCGACGGCTCCCTCAGGAACAACCTCCGAGATGATGTCTGCGTTGCCTGTCAGGGTCAGCTGCGGTCCCTCCAGCCGATAGCCCATGCGATCACTGGAATTGCCTGCTGTCCACAGCCCGTCCAGGAAGGCCTCTCGCGCGGCGGGCGTCAGCGCGTCAGCCTGCGGACCCGGAAGGACGGGAACTGGCATGTCCACGGCAGTGGACGGCCACAACGCGACCGGACAGGAAAATCCCTCCAGACGCCGTGCCTCCTGGGCCAGGGGGCGCAGGTGCAGACAGTCTCCCACATGCAGAGCTCGTCCTTCATAGCCCCCCAGGGATGACCGTAGCAGGGTCGAACGACTGCCCAGCACCTCCGGAACGTCGATGCCGCCGGCGATGCACAGCCAGGCGCGGCACCCGGGTCCGTTGGGACCGATCATGGAGAGGATGCTGCCGGCCCTTACCAGGATCGCAGTCCACGCCGGGGCATCTCGCCCGTCAACCTGCAGGCCCATGTCCACCCCTGTCAGGGCCACCAGAACGTCTGTCGTGAACGCCAGGCGGGGACCGGAGAGAGTGATCTCCAGCGCAGCTGTCCCTGCCTTGTTGCCGACCAGAAGGTTCCCGAGCGCCAGCGCCTGGCAATCCATGGCTCCCGAAACGGGAACACCAAGATGTTGCAGACCCCGCCGGCCGTCATCCTGTACCGTCGTCATCATGCCGGGCTCCAGTACGTTGCATCCACGTTCATCACACTCGAAATCATCACATATCTGTGGATAATGTGTGAATTGATGTGAGAGCTGCTCTTCAAATTCCTCGGAGCTGATGGAGGAAAAGCAAATGGTGTCTCCTGCCTGCACCAACGATGGCTGCTCACGCAAGGGGTCGAACAAAGCCAGAGGAGTCCGACCGATGATGTTCCAGCCCCCCGGGCTCGATACCGGGTAGATGCCCGTTTGTGCACCTGCTATCCCGACGCTCCCTGCCGCAACTGCTGTCCGCGGTGTTTCCAGGCGGGGCGTCGCCAGGAGAGGATCGAGGCCCATGAGGTAGGGAAAGCCGGGCAGAAACCCCAGCATGGAGCACCGATATCCGGTTGTGGCGTGTCGTCGCACGACCTCCCGCTCGCTCAGTCCCGAATGCCGGCAGACCATCTCCATGTCCGGACCATACGCGCCACCATAACACACCGGGATCGTAACGGTCCCGGGCAGCACTGGCGGGATGGCGACGGCGTCTCTGGTGGCCCTGGATACGAGTTGTTCGACCTCTCCTTGCAAGACCCGCAGCGGCTGGACAATCATCCCCAGCGAGCAGTAGCCAGGCACCATCTCGACAAGCCACGCAGGATGCAGCGCTTCTATGGAGCGTCGCAGTGCATGGACGCGCGCACTGGTCGACGGCGACACATCATCCCCAACGGCGACAAGCCAGCAGCTGTCGCCGTCCGATAATATCTGCACTTGACCTGTCATGACACTATCATACAGCACTTCCGGGTTCTGGCGACGCATCGTGTCGGCGTGTGTGCTCCCGCTTGACTCGGTGCACGTTTCCCCTATACCTGAGGCAGGAGAACGTACGAGACGAATGCTCATCGTGGGCATCGGGGTCGGATGAGAAGTATCCTGTCGGTCTGAATCGGGTACGCCGCAGGTTCTGCAGGGTTATCGCAAGGGGGTCTATCATGGTCATCCGCGTACCGGCACAGGAACGCCATTTTGTCGACCTGTCGTGGATTCAGGCCTATTGGCTCTTCTCGTACGGTGAGTGGTATGTGCCCGGCAACGTGCGCCTGGGCAAGCTGCGCGTCTTCAATGACGACCTGGTCCAGCCGAGAGAAGGCTTTGGGATGCATCCCCATGAGGAGCTTGAGCTGGTCACGATCATGCTGGCTGGACAGCTTACCATCACCGATGATGCTCGGGAGCGCACGATTGTCCATGCAGGCGAGGTGCATCGCATTTCTGCTGGCACGGGAACACGACACACGGAGAAGAACCAGACCAGCGACTCGGCGCGGTACTATCAGATATGGATCTTCCCGAACGAGCCTGATCTGATACCATCGCATGAGCAGAAAGACTTCACACAAGTGTCGCGGCAGGACCGACTGCTGACCGTCGCCTCAGGCAGGGGGCACCCCGGAGCGGTGATGATGCATGCAGATGCCTCCATCGCACTGTCGGCCTTCTCACCAGCTTTTTCCATCGAATACCCCATGACAGTCGACCAGTGTGTCCTGCTGTATGTCACATCCGGATCCATTTCGCTCAACGGCACCCTGCTGGAACAAGGAGACCAGGGACGAGTAAGCATGGAGCCGAAAGTGCTCTCCCTTGCATCGGCAACGGGAGGGAGCTTCGTGCTTGTGGACGTTGCCGCCTGATCGCCCTCATACCGCGTTTCTGTCCGGGACCCGTCCACGTTGTACGGGATGGGGGTTTCCGTATCATGGACTGTATGAGTGTTCAGTGTGCATAGAGAGGCGAGTGGATGATCATCGTCAACCTGATCTACAATCTGGCATTGCTGGTGGCGCTGAGCGTGATCTCCGGATTCATCGGGGAGCGCCGGCAGTATCTGAATCAGGCTGAGTCGCTGCTGCAGGGCTTCCTGTTTGGCAGTGCCGCCGTCATCGGCATGCTGCTTCCACTGAGGCTTGCGCCTGGACTCATCTTTGACGGGCGATCAGTCGTCATAAGCCTGTGTGCGCTGTTCTTTGGCCCTGTTGCCGCCGCGCTGGCCATAGCCATGGCTGCGACCCTGCGCATCATCCAGAGTGGTCCGGGAGCCATCATGGGCGTGTCGGTGATCCTGGAATCCGGACTGATTGGCCTGGCATTCCACGCTTACTGGACGAAACGGGACGGCGATGTCTCGGTGAGACAGCTCCTGGTGTTTGGTCTGCTGGTCCACGCTGTCATGATCGCGCTTACAGCCACACTGCCTGCGGGCATGAGGCTAAGCACCCTCAGGAGCATCGGGCTGCCGGTCATGCTGACGTATCCGCTGGCTACTGTGCTGATTGGCAAAATTCTCTCGGATCATGCAGCACAGGGGAGGTTCCTGCGGGAGCTGCATGAGAGTGAATCGAAGTTTCGGACTCTTGCTGAATCGACTCCGATGGGCATTCTGCTGTACCAGGATGACAAATGGATCTACGCAAACCCGGCCGCGACGGACATTACCGGCTACTCGATCGACGAACTGTTGTCCATGAACTTCTGGGACTTCATCCATCCAGACTACAAGGACATCGTGAAGGAGCGCGGCCGCAAGCGGGAACGCGGTGAGGACACGGTCCAGACCTATGAATTCAAGATCGTTACCAGGGACGGGGGACAGAAGTGGGTTCAGCTCTTTGGCACGTCTACCAAGATGCATGGGCGTTCCTCCGGGCTCATCACGGTGCTGGACACCACCGAGCGCAAGCGGGCGGAGGTGGAGAAAGCAAAGCTGGAGGAACAGTACCGGCAGTCACAGAAGATGGAGTCTGTCGGCCGCCTGGCCGGCGGTGTTGCCCATGACCTGAACAACCTGCTGACACCCATCCTTGGCTTCGGGGGATTGCTTCTCGACGACCTCAGGGCAGACGATCCGCACAGGGAATCCGTTCAGCAGATCGTTCGTGCTGCCGAGAAATCCCGGGACCTGGTGCGCCAGCTCATGGCGTTCGGGCGCAAACAGGTACTGGAGTTCAAACCTCTCAACCTGAACACGATGCTTGTGGAGTTTGAGGAGTTGCTTCGACACACACTCCGTGAGGATATTGCACTCAAGTTCGTCTTGGCTCCTTCCATTCCAGCACTCCTTGGAGACGTCGGCCAGCTGGAACAGGTGGTCATGAACCTGGCGGTCAACGCGCAGGATGCCATGCCTGAAGGTGGCGGTCTGACCATCGAAACGGGCGTGGCAGACTTGGACACCACTTACGCTGCCGATCACCAGGGGGTTCTGCCGGGCCACTATGTCCTGCTGGTTGTCAGTGACATCGGCATGGGCATGGACGCCGAGACTCAGGAGCACATCTTCGAACCCTTCTTCACAACCAAGGAGATGGGCAAGGGCACCGGACTGGGCCTGGCCACGGTGTATGGCATTGTGAAGCAGCACGGGGGCAATATCTGGGTTTACAGCGAACCGGGAAAGGGAACGACGTTCAAGGTCTATCTGCCTGTGGTCGAAACGAGCCCCGAGCCCGTCGAGAAGGTACGGGTGACTCCTTTCGAGGACCTCCGTGGCACCGAGACCATCCTGCTGGCAGAAGACGACGCTGTGGTCCGCAGCCTTGCGCGTGGCGTCCTTGAGCAGCAGGGCTACACGGTCCTGCGAGCGGCAAATGGCCGTGAGGCGCTTTCTGTTCTTGCCAGCTACGGTGGGACGGTGCAGCTGCTGCTCTCCGACGTTGTCATGCCTGAGATGAACGGAAAGGAACTCTTTGCAAACATCGTCAAAAACCACCCGGCGATAAAGGTCCTCTACATGTCTGGCTACACGGAAAACGTCATTGCCCACCGAGGCGTACTGGATGCCGGCGTTCAGTTCATTCAGAAGCCGTTCACCGTGCACGCTCTGACAGCGAAGGTCCGGGAGACACTGGACGACGGGCAGCAGCGATCGCAGTGACCACCGTCGCTGAAGCTCGCCGACGTGCCACCATGACCGGAGCGCTGTTTCTCACGCTGACGCCAGCTGTTGTCGGCACATTCCTGCTGCATCGCTGGTTTCCGGCACTCGATTGGATGCAGTCGTGGCTGGCCACAGTTACGGTCGTCACTTTTCTCACGTATGGATACGACAAGCTGATTGCAGGGACCGGCGCCACGCGCGTACCCGAGAGGGTCCTGCTGGCACTGGCGGTTGCCGGCGGCACGGTCGGCGCGCTCCTCGGCATGCGGGTGTTTCACCACAAGACCAGCAAGGAGGGGTTTCTTGAACGTCTTGGGCTGATTATTGCCGTCCAGGTGGTAATTATGGCCGGCTGGTACATCTTCCTGCGCCCGCACTGAGAGGTCCTCTCCAGAAACAGACACCATGTGCGAATAGCGCCTCCATTGTTGAGATTGACGACAACTACTATACGGCGATAATAAGACCAACCGGTCGGTTTGTGAAAGACCGAACCGTTGGGGGTCACCGTGAAGCAGGAAGAACGTTCGCAAGAAACACAAAGCCGCATCCTTGCCGCAGCCGAACAGAGTTTTGCCGAGCACGGCTACGACGTGACCAGCGTGGACAGCATCTGTCGCGCCGCTGGTGTCAGCAAAGGGGCCTTCTATCACCATTTTCCCAGCAAGGGGTCTGTGTTTGTCGCACTTCTCAACGCGTGGCTGGCCGAACTGGACCGGCAGTTCACTGCAGCACAGGCCGGGAGTGAATCCGTTCCACGGCAGGTCGCGGCGATGGCAGCCGGAGTGAACGAGATCTACCACGTGGCCGGCATCAAGTGGAGCATCCTGCTGGAATTCTGGGCCAAGTCCAAGGCAGATTCCGAAGTGGCACGAAGCACGGTCGACATGATTCGCAGATACCAGGGCTTCTTCCGGCAGATACTGGAGCGCGGGGTAGCTGAAGGAAGCGTGCAGGTGAAAGACGCGGACCTGGCGGCAACGCTGATGCTCAGTGTCGTCCTGGGATTGCTGCTTCAGGGGATACTGGACCCAGAGGGTCAGGACTGGGGAGCACTCATGCAGCGCGCACTGGCTATGCTCATGGAGTCCATGGGCGGGAGGAACACATGAGAGTCCTGGTAACGGGAGCATTTGGAAACGTTGGAACGTACGCTGTCGATGAGCTGCTACGGCGTGGTACAACGGTCCGCTGTCTGGACATCCCGTCGCGCGTGTCGAAGCGGAAGGCCCGGCCGTTTGCCGGCAAGGTCGAGATCCTCTGGGGCGATATTCGGAAAACAGAGGTCGTCGCGCGGGCAGTGAAGGGCGTCGATGCTATCGTCCACCTGGCGTTCATCATCCCGCCCAAGAGTGAGCAGCGCCCCGCGTGGGCAGAGACCATCAACGTCGGCGGCACGTGGAACCTGCTGCAGGCGGCGCTTGCTTCTCCCCGCAAGCCGCGTATCGTGTTCAGCTCATCAATTGCCCTGTATGGTAAGACACAGCACTTGCCGCCGCCCCGAACGAGCGAGGAGCCCCTGCACCCCGACATGCAGTACGCCTACCAGAAGCTAACCTGTGAGCATATGCTGCACGCGTCGGGCCTGCCCTGGGTCATCCTGCGGTTTGGTGCAGTGCCGCCTATCGAGTTTGGCGAGCTGGACCCTCTCATGTTCGATGTCCGGATGGACGACCGCATGGAGTATCTCGCACCCATGGACGCCGGAGCTGCAGTTGCTTCGGCCGCTTTGCTTCCGGGGTTGGAAGGCAGAACGCTGATGGTCGCGGGCGGGCCTTCATGCCAGGTGACTGGGCGGCAGTTCATGGAGCGCTCCTTCGATGCGCTGGGCATCGGGATGCTACCGGAGTCCGCGTTTTCGCCAACCCCATTTCACTGTGACTTCATGGACACCGAGGAGAGCGAGCGCCTGCTGCACTACCAGCATCACAGCTTTGAGGAGACGCTGGCACTTCAGCGGAAGACGCTTGGATGGAAGGTGCTGTTTGTGCCAGTTGTACGGCCATTTCTGCGTCGCAGACTTCTGGCAATGTCGCCCTACTACAAGCGTCCGCGTGGTCGAGGAATGTCCAAGGCAACCACCGTGTCGATCCTCCCAGGAGGCGAAGCACTGAAGTAATTCCCGCGGTACTCATTGAAAACTCGCTCCCAATGATATAGTAGTGACATGACAAGAAAAATCGCGATCGTCGGAGCAGGTGGCAGAACGGGGACACTGTTTGCCCATGAGCTGAGGAAGTCAGCCGAGATCGTGGGTGTCGCACGGCAACCACAGGCAGATGACGTTCGTGAGGGCAGGATCCTGGTCGAGCGGCAGGGGGGCATGCCGGAGCAACTCGCGTGTCATGTCATCGAAGATGATGCGTTCACCGCTGAAGTCGCTCCGGACTTCCTCTTTCTGGCAACGAAGAATCCCGTTGCCCCATCGGTGAGACACTACTACACGCATGGACAGCAAGAAAAACCCCCGGATCTGATCCTGTCTCAAAACGGGGTTGTCGCAGCGGAAGAGGCGAGAACCGAACTCGAGAGCATCTTCGGCGCTCGCGCCAGGACGATCAGAATACTGCGCGTGAGCCTGTTCAACCCTGTGTCCGTCAAGATGTCTGGGGACAAGACCGTGATTGCGTATTTTGCGCCAGTGCGCCTGGCGTTTGGTGTGGCATCCGGGCCGGACGAGACGCAGGACCTGCTTGAACTCTTCCTCGGGGCTGGAATCGAAGCGGAGGCAGTTGCGTCGCGCGACGTCAAAAACATGGAGTTTTCCAAGCTCTTCACCAACCTGTTGGGTGTCCCCTCCGCTGCGCACGGACTGACCATCGAAGAGGGTTTTGCCGACCGGGGCGTTTTCGAAGAGGAAATCAGGGCACTGCGGGAGTACGCGCTGGTTGTGAAGAGGAGTGGAGGCAGATTCCTGAACTTCCGCCACTATCCTACGGGCTTGTATGCAGCACTGCTTGGCGCTATCCCCATGTCCATCCTGAGCCTGTTCAGGAAGAAGATAGCTACGGTGATCACAAAAGGGAGAGGAAACAAGGAGAAAGGGAACATTGATGAGATCGACTACTATAACGGCGCAGTCGTGAGCATGGGGGAACGCCTGGGCGTTGGAACCCCGGTGAACAGGGAGATATATCAGTCAATGAAGGCAAGAAGACCATGACCTTCGTTGCACTTGCAGTTGGGGCATATCTCCTGGGTTCCATCCCTTTTGGTTTTCTGGTGGGGAAGTGGAAGGGAGTGGACGTCCTGCAGATTGGCTCCAAGTCTGCCTCATCCACCAACGTCTCACGCGCGCTCGGATGGAAATGGGGAATTGTCTCGGCGCTCCTGGACTTCTCCAAAGGCTTCTTGCCGGCCTATCTCGCCACAGTACTCTTGTCGAGTCACTGGCAGGTCGTCGCTGTTGCGCTGCTTCCCATGGTTGGACAGGTCTTCCCTGTGTTTCTTCGATTCAAAGGAGGCAAGGGCGCTTCCACGTTCTACGGGGCGACGCTTGCGCTGGTCGGGCCCTGGTATTTTGTCTGTTTCTTCCCCATCCTGGTACTCATCTTTCTGGTGACGAGGAAGACCAGTTTGGCCAACCTGATATTCCCGTGGATTCTGGTCGTCCTGACATGCATCTTCTTACCACTGTACTACGCCATCTTCGCCATACTGGGAGCATCGTTCCTGACATTCGCGCTGAGAGGCAACATCAGGAGACTCATCAAGGGAATCGAACCTGAAACGCCCTTGAAATGGTAGCAGGCACGTCCGGAAGAGCGCAGATGTGAACGTACCAGGAAGGAGCTGAAACAGACTTATGAGCGACGCGATTCGCGAGCACTACTTCATCGTCCCTGACGCGGGCGACACCCACATCCTCATCGTGCCCGAGGGCAAGTTCTGGACGCTGCCTCATGTGAGCAAGGCGGGCGCCTTCAAGTGGCAGTCGACTGCGCACGTCAACAAGGCTGCCAATGAGGCATTTGGGTTTCGTGCGACAACGCGTCGCTGTGCCTCACCTGACATGGATCCTGGTTCTCCCGTTCAGGGGCTGGTCTATGTCGTTGAGAACCATTCCGCGACCTGGACGCTGCCCTCGACTGCCCGCTGGGTGGGTGCCGGCGACCTTGGCCGGTTGACGATTGCCACGCCCGGCATGGCCAGGGTCATCGAAGAGTGGTTCGCCTGGGTGGGAGCTGTCGACAAGTCACTGCGGGTCCCATGGTACGAGGCAGGATGGATGAAGGAAGCCGGGGCATGGATGGTGCAGCAGCTGGCGATGCTTGACAGCAAGCCGACCGGACCGGTGGAGCAGGTATGCTCCTGGCAGCGTTCGTGCGTCATGAGATTGCCCACCACACACGGTGTGGCGTACTTCAAGGCTGTTCCTGCAGTGCTTCGCAGCGAAGTGGACATCAGTGTCCTGCTGGATCATGAGTATCCGGGCATGGTCGCCGAGGTGATGGCGGTCGACGCTCCCAGGCGATGGCTGCTGATGCGTGACATGGGTGTGAAGACGCTTGACGCCGTCCCTGACCTGGAGCAGTGGAAGACGGCGGTGCACGCTTACGCTCAGCTTCAGGTGGACTGGGTGGATGGAGCCCGCAGGTTTTCCATGGCAGGCTGTCCCAACCGGGGACTGTTGCAGCTGGTGTCATCCATTGACCGTCTGCTGGCGGACACGGTCGCCATGAAGCCAGGATCACCCGAAGGGCTTTCGATGAAGCAGATCCATGCACTCCACTACCGGGCGCGGGCGCTCAAGATTGCTGCTCATCGCCTGGGCACACTGCGCCTTCCGATCAGCCTGGACCACGGCGACCTGTGGGCCGGACAGATTGTTGCTGGCACGAACAACCCCGTGTTCATCGACTGGTCAGATGCATGCTTGACACACCCCTTCTTCTCGATGGCCTTCTTCTCGGACGAGGAGGAGATGCACCCGTACCTGGGTGAAGCACCTGATGCGTCGGAACAGCTCAGAGACGCGTACCTTGAGCCTTGGACCGTCTACGAGCCCCACGACATCCTGACGCAGGCATGGAGCATCGCGTGTTCACTGGCGCCACTCAGTACTGCTCTGCTGTACCATGACCGAATCCTGCCAGGCATGGAGGTGAAGTGGGAGATGGAGAACATGATTCCATTCTTCCTGCGCAGTGTCCTACGGCACCAGGGAGAGGCGCTGCCGACGCTGGGCATGGCCGACTATGAGCAGGAGGCCGAATCATCAGACTATGATCAGGCAGATGTGCGCACGTCCGAGGGATCCACTGACATCCACTCGCAGATGGGCATGGGGCAGTTCAACGGACCCCACTGAACAAGAGGCCGAGAGATCAGGGCAGGCCGGGCCTCCCGCCGCCTATTGTCAGCGCCGTCGTGATGCCTATCTTCTGTGCCGTCAGCGTTGCCTGTGAGTCGCTAATGTAGTAGTAGTCTTGCGAACTCTTCTCCGGTCCGTATACCCAGAGTGCCCAGTTTTGGCCGCTGCCATCCGTGCTTCCACAATAATAGACGAGAGTCTGATCCGCCAGGCCAGTCCAATGTCCACCGGTCGTCTTGCTGTTCAGAGGATTCCGGATGGCAAGGAGAGTTTCTGGCTTGATGTAGGAGATGGGACCTTTGTCATCAAAAACCGTTCGCTTGTTGGGGTAATTTTGACAGGCGCTGATTGGGGCCGACCCGGTCAGTTCCTTGAACGGGGTCAGATAACTCCCGGTGTCGCTGACCGCGCGGTTCGTGCTGACTTTGGGATAGTTGCCCCAGTCCAGCTTGAACTCTTCCAGAGCAGTTGCTATGACCCTCAAGTCGGCCGCGAGGCGAGCTTTCTTAGCGCGCAAGGTCATCTGTAGGTAGTTCGGAATGGTGGCGACGACCGTGATCAGCTCGACAAGTGTAAAGCCATTCCTCTTCATGGTTCCTCCCGACAGAATCACGAGACCAGAAGCTCACCCTGTTTGCACGGCGCTAGACTATCTATCAACGAGTATAGCTGCCTTGGCAAGGGCATGCAACGCCGAGTTGCATCACGAAAGCCCATGAGGATTGCTCATTGCTTCAATCATCGCACGATCTGCCCATTCCTCTCACCCATACGCCTCTTAATTGTATGTCCTTCCTCGTCGTATGCGGCCCCTTTCATCGTACGAGATACTACGATCCATGTCAAGAGGTCGGACAAAGATTGGAGTCATGTTCAAGGGTCCGGTACATGGATTTTGTTAGGTAGAGGTGGTGGGCGATGAGAAGAAGTTTCCTCATGCAAGCGACCAAGGCAACTTTGGGCTTCTTGTGGTTATCAGCAACGAGATGCTTGTAGAACGCTTTCATGCTGTCATTGTGTTGAATACAGTTCATACAGGCCAGGTACAGGACCTTCCTGAGCATTGGGTCTCCTGCTCTGCTGATTTTCCTTCCTCCGTTCAGTGAAGATCCTGATTGTCTTCGTACTGGGTCCAGTCCTGCGAGAGCGGTGATCTCATTTCGATTCGC